>NZ_JBHWIO010000025.1:59777-99354 GCF_042732075.1 Kitasatospora sp. NPDC059812 | reverse complement strand
CCGGGCGCACCCACAGCGGGTGGTGGGGGGCGCGCGGGTCCAAACCCCCCGCCCCCCGGGTGGGTAACGGGCCGGGCCCCCCCCCGGTGCGGGGGGGGGGGGACCCGGAACGGGGTGTTGCGACCTTCGTTCATCGAGCGGGCCGGGCAGCCGAGCGAATCGGCGGCGCTTCAGTCTACGGCGCGCCTTCTGTTCCTTGCTCGTGGCCGTTGATGTGATGGAGCCCTGTCGGCATCACAGCAGAGACGCTCCCGCAGTGCAGCGGGAATGAACCGTCGACGGCAGCGAGTGTTTGCTGGGTCGCTTTCCCCGCGTGTGTGGGGCTGGCCGGTGCCCCGCCACCCTGGACCAGGATGGCGGGGCAATCTGGTCGATCGAGCTACACGATCCAATCGCGGGTGCTAGCGTCGGCTTCGGCATAGGAGTTCCAACTCCCTTGTCGGACAGGCGCGATCATACGAAGTGATGGGCAGGGCATTGCCGCGAACGCACCCTCGGGCCCTGGCCGAGCAGCGCCTCAGTTGGGACTCACGGAGAGAGCCGTGCATTCCCGCGGTGACGCCCGAAGGGGCCAGGATTCTTGTATCGTTGTGCGAACTCCTCGACCGGGCCGATAGTTTGACGACGATTGACTGTCCGACCCCGGGCGAGACCGTTGCCGTCATCGAGTTCGTCATGGCCATCTGCTTCGCTTCCGGTACCTGTCCGAGCACGCCCGAGGAATGGCGGGAGTGGATCCGCGACGAACGCAGCCTCCGCTCCGCAGCCGAGTGGCTGGCCGGTGAGCCGGACGAGCACTGGGACCTGTTCCACCCCGAGACGCCCCTCGGCCAGAACTCCCTTCTGAACCCCTCCTTCGACGAGAGCGGCACGGGGACCGCGCAGTTGGTCATCGAGCGGGCCGGTGACTACAACCAGTTCTTCGACCACCACCACCTCGAGGACGGCGAGCCGCTGCCGGCGGCTGACGCGTTCCGGGCCATGCTCGCCCAGCACGTGTACGGCACGTACGGCAGGGCGAGGATCACCGGCAGGATTCTCGGACCCACCGTCACCAACTTGTCCACCGGGCGGTTGCAGGGACGGATTAGGGTCGTTCCCCTCGGCCGTACGTTCGGTGAGACCTTGCGGCTCAACCTCTATCCGCCCGAGGGAGACCCGGGCCGGCTCAACACCTCCTGGACCAGTGGTTCGGTGAGCCGCCGGAACTTCGCTGTGCGGGCCCGCCCTCGGGTGCCGGAGGGCCCTGCCGACCTGCACAGCGCGCTCGGCCGCTCCGTCCTGTTGCGACCGAAGCGCGATGCGGACGGCGCGATCGTCGTCGACCGCGTGTTGATCGGAGCCGGCGAGGTCCTCGAACTCGACCCGGAAAAGCACATGCAGGACGCCGTGTTCAGCCGGACCGCGGGCGGAGAGGTCAAGCCCCTGTGGCCGTCGCCCACGCGCGCGCTCTGGCAGGAGGCGCACGCCCTGTACAGCGCGGTGAAGGACGCGCAGCCCGGTCTCTACGCGCGACTGCGCTCGCTGCCGCACAAGCGGGATTGCCGGGGCGCGCCCTACCACTTGTGGGCTGTCGGCCTCGTCTCCAACAAGACGCTGCCGGTCTCTTGGACGGACGGCTACTTCCCTTACGCCCCAGCGATGGAGGTGCAGCTCTACCGTGCGTCCCGGCGGGGCTCGCGCATCGCCGAGTACCTGGCGTGGAGTCTCAAACGGGCGGCGATCCTCGCCTCGGAGAAGGTCCACTCGGTGGCGCGGCCGGCCGACGAGGCCCGGCAGATGTCCCGGTTCGACGCGCGGTGGATGTTCTGGCCCGAGGCTGCCAAGCCCTTCGACCAGTTGCTGGAGGCAGTGATCGATGAGGGGTACGACAACCCGGGAGATCCGGTCGCGCCCCTGCTCCTGGAGTACACGCAGACCCTCACCGACCTGGCCCGTACCCACCTCGTCTACCGCCTCGACACCCTCCCGCCCAACGAGCGGGGCTTCCAGGCCAGGGCGGACGCCCTGAAGCGTTTCGAGGACGACATCAGCCATCCCAAGGCCCCGGCCGAACTCCGGGGGGAGACCGCCCATGACTGAGGACAGTCCCCGCGACGGGTACCCCGTCGAGGACGCCTTCCCGCACGACAGCGCCGCACTGGTTGCCTGGCTCACCACCCTGGTGCGCAACCGCGAGTACGGCACCCTGGCCAACCTGCGCCGGGCCAGGGGCCGGACGAACGCACACATCCGGGCCGGTTGGTACGGCGGGGAGAACCACCGCGACCTGTTCGAGCGGATGGCCTTCCTCTTCGCGCTCTACCACCAGGGCCGTCCGACGCCCGCCTACGGCTACGGGAGTCTCGGTTCGGCGGCGGCGCGCATCGGTGACAGCGTAGGACGGGGCCCGGGCGACCCGGGCGCGCAGCGGCTCGTGGACCGGGTGGTCGTCAGCCGGAGGGTGCCGTGGCGGCACCTGCAGCACACCATCGTCCGGCTCCGGTCCTGTGACCAGCTCCCGCCCTCCTGGACCCGGCTCACCGAGGACCTGATCCTCTGGAACGACCGCAAGGCCCGCATCGCCTACCGGTGGTCGGTCGACTTCCATGCCCCGGTCCACCGGAGCCGGCCGTCCGGCAGTTCGCCGCAGAGCCGGTAGGCCGAGGCCGAGCAGGACCAACAGGCCCGGTACGTCGGACCAGTAGCCCAAGCACGACACGTACACGATCCCGACCGACCATAAGGACGCGACCGCGTGACCGCAGACGCTCGAAGCCCGTTCCTCTCGCTCCACCTCCTGGAGACGCTCGTCGCCGTGCTCCCGGTCAGGGACGAGAACGGTCAGCCCAAGTCCCTTGTGTACGGCGGGTTCGAACGGCACATGATCACCAGCCAGGCCCGGCGACGCGCCGAGCGCGTCTACGCCCGCAACCGGGCCAATGCCGGCATCGGCGCCCTCAAGGGCCGGAGCATGGGCACCCGGACAAGGGAGTGGGCACTCCTCGCGGCGGCCGAACTGTCGTCCGGGAACGGCTGGGAGAAGGAGGAGGCCCTGATCACGGCGCGCGCGGTGATCGAGGCGAGCGGCTTGAAGTTCGGCGACCCGGCCAAGAAGACGGTGGCCAATCTGACCAAGGTGCTGGTCTTCGCGCCCGCCGACGCAGGCACCAGGATCGCCCGGCACATCGCCGAGAACGCCGACGAGATCCGGCCGTGGCGCGACAGCTACCTCGCCGGCCAGCAGAAGGCCTCGAAGAAACCCCGCCGTGGTGCGGCGAAGAACGCTGAGGAGCAGGAGAACGACGACGCGCAGGCAGCCACGGAGTCCGGCACCACAGGCCTCCCCCCTCTCCCCAAGAGCACGCGCAACGCCGTTCTGCTCGCCATCGCGCCCCGTGACGCTGTGGACATCGCCCTCTACGGGCGCTTCCTCGCCGAAATCGCCGACTCGCCCAATGTCGACGGGGCGGTGCAGACCGGCCATGCCTTCACCGTGCACGCCGCAGAGCAGATCGAGGACTTCTACGCGGCGGCCGACGACGCGAAGCTCGACCGTAAGCGCAACGCCCTCAGCTTCCTCGACACGGCGGACGACGCGGGCGCGGGCATGACCGGGTACCAGTCGCTGATCTCCGGGACCTTCTACCGGCACGCCGTCCTGGACCGCCGACAGCTTCGCGCCAACCTCCAGCAGGCCGGAATGGAGACGGAGGAAGCGGAGGAAGCGGCGACCGCCGCCGAGGCGGAGTTCGTCAACGCCTTCGTCGAGGCCGTCCCGGAGGCGAAGAAGAACTCCACTGCCTCCACCGGCTCGCTGCCGGCACTCGTGCTCGCCTTCGAGGGCGAGCGCCCGTACAACTACGCTGCCGCCTTCCAGAACCCCGTGGACGAGAACCCCGAGAGCAGCGGCGGCGAGGGCCCGGCTGGCCAGGCGGCGGTCCGCCGTCTGATGCGGCACCACCTCTTCGTCAGCAAGCGCCGCGGCGACCTGCGGTCCGCACGCGTCCTCACCTACGCACCGGAGATCGCGGACCTCCTGGAGACGGTCGACCCCACCGGGGCCGTGGACGTCGTGGACTCCATCGAGGACCTCACGCCGTGACCGACGCCCCTGCCACGACCGGTCCTACTGCCAGGACCGGCTCCACCGCGACGACCGATGCACCGCAGCACGTTCTGCTCATCAGGTTGGCCGGGCCGCTGCAGTCCTGGGGCATCAAAGGCCGGTTCGCCCAGCGCGACACCCACACCCGGCCCACCAAGTCCGGAGTGATCGGCCTCTGTGCGGCGGCCCTCGGCCTTGACCGGGAGGATCCGCTCGACGAACTCGGGTCCGTCCTCTTCGGCGTTCGCGCCGACCGCCCCGGAACGCCCATGAGGGACTACCACACCGTCGGGGGCGGAAGGTATCCCGTCCGCCCCCGCGACCTCGTGACGGACCACCGCCGGGCCTCGGCCCTGGAAGCGCTCGGGGAGCAGAGAGAGGGCACGACCGCATCCTTCGGCAGCCACGCGCTGGCATCCTGGTACGGCGCACCGAAGCGGATCGCGGCGGACCCCCGTTCCGGGGCGCTGGTCGCAGGTGAGGTGAGCCGCCACGCCATGATCACCGAGCGCTGGTACCTGTCCGACGCGGCCTTCCTCGTCGGCCTCCAGCACTCCGACCGCGCACTCCTCGAACGGATCGCCCACGCACTGGAGCACCCGAAGCGCCTGCTCTGGCTGGGCCGCAAATCCTGCCCGCCCTCGGGCGACCTCTTCGTCGGCATCGCCCCGGGCACCCTGCCGGAGGTCTTCGAAACCCGGGCGTTGCTCCCGGCAGCCGACGACGGGCAGCCGCCGCCGAACGTCAGCCAGACCCGGTGGGCCTGGATCGAGAGCCCGCACCCGCTGCCGGGCGTCGGGCCGGTCCGCGACCAGCCCGAGAGGTTCCTCGCGAGCGGCCCCGTCCACCGGCAGCGCTGGGAGTCCCGGCACCGCATCACCATCTCCCCGCACGCCACCGAATGGGACATCATCCCGTGAACACCCTGCGCACAACCGAGCCCGTTCCCGCCAACAAGGCGGCCAGATTCGTCGCCACACACACCCTGATCACGTTGGACGCCAGGCACCCATATACCGCCAAGTCACTGATCGATGCCCAAGACATGCACCGGACCGTCATGAGCGGCTTCCGCGGCTGGGTCGACGACGGAAGCCGGGACGCCCGCGCCCAGATGAAGGTGCTGTCCAGCTGGACCGTCGACCTGAGCACCGCCCGGCTCTCCCTGGTCGTACAGTCCGCCGTCCCCGGCGACTGGAGCGGCCTGCCCCGAGCGGCGCTGGTCGAACCGCCGCACAGTCTGGTGGTGGACCGCACCTTCCGCATCGGGGACCGACTCGACTTCCGCACGGTCGTCAATCCGGTCAGCAGCCGACCGGCCGGGCCGCCGGCCCCCGGAGGCGGCGGGGGTGGAAGGGGTGTACGGGTGCCGCACACCCGCCCGGAACACGTGAAGGCGTGGTTCGCCCGCCGCCTGCAGCCGGTCGGCGAACCGGCGGTGGCCCCGGACGGAGTGGTCCGGCTCGGCATCGACTCCGACATAGAACGGCTGGCCCTCCGCATCCTGCCGAAGGTCTCCAGCCACGGCCCCCACCGGGGCCTGCTCATCAGCCGGGCCGAGATCCGCGGAACTCTGAGCGTCACGGACCCACAAGCACTCACGGCCGCCCTCACCCACGGCTTCGGCCATGCCCGCGCCTACAGTTGCGGCCTGATCCTGGTCCGATGACTGCCTGATGGTGCTGACCGGGCCGGTCGTGCTCGGTGTCGGAGCGGACAGTCGTCGTTCTGGCCGCCCCTGGAGGTCAGGTACCTCCGGGGCAGGCAGGGTTCCTGCTGGTCAGCCGGGAGGCAGGTCCGCTCATGGTGGCGGGCCCGCCCACGAGGGCGTGAGCACTGGCTTCCGCGAGGGGTCGAGGGCGACTCGGTCTCGCGGGTGTCTCGGGGTGTGAGCTGCGGTACGTGGCGGTGGCAGTCGCACGCGGTGTGCCGATGCTGTTCAGGTGACGCCACTCGTGGCGGGGTGCCGCGCAGGACGGTAGTCTTCCAAAGTGGTTTCACTTTCAACTATGATGGTGTGGTGACATGCCGGCCGCGAGTGATCCGTTGATCTGCTGATCCGTCAGAGGAGTTCCCGTGAGTGATGTGACCACCGATGTGACCGCTGCCCCGGTGCGGCGGCGGGTGTTCGTCGACAAGCAGAGCCCTCAGGCCTACCGGGCGTTGCGGGCGACTGCCGAGGCGGCCGGGGTGGGGGCGGCGGAGGCCGGGTTGGACCGCAGGGTGGTGGAGCTGGTCAATCTGCGGGTGTCCCAGATCAACGGGTGTGCCTACTGCCTCAATGTGCACACCAGGGCCGCTCTTCAGGCCGGCGACACCGCGCAGCGCCTGGGCACGCTGCCGGCGTGGCGCGACACCGAACTGTTCACGCCGCAGGAGCGGGCCGCGCTCGCCCTGGCGGAGGTGACCACCGATCCGTCGGACGCCGTCGCGCAGGAGGCCGCCTACGGTGTCGCCCGCGAGGTCCTGACGGACGACCAGATCTCGGCGGTCATCTGGGTGGCGATCGCCATCAACGCCTTCAACCGCGTGTCGATCCTGAGCAAGCACCCGGTGCGCCCGATCCCGGCGCAGTGACGGTGCCGCACGGGCTCGCCTCGGTGATCAGGGCGCGGATCGCCGTGGCCACGGGAGCCGGCCGTTCCTGCATGGCGACGTGGCCGACGCCGGGCAGGGTGAGGAGTCGGGCGTCGCGGAAGGCCGCGTAGGCCCGGGGCGCCGTACGGAAGGGGACGAGGGCGTCGTCCCGCCCGTACACGAGCAGGGTGGGGGCGGTGACGCGGCGGGCCAGGTGCCAGGCCGAGGCCTCGCCCCGCCGAAGGGACGCGCGGACCACCGAGCGCACTCCCTCGGCCAGCATGTCCTGCGCGTACGGCAGTTCGGCGCGGCGTCGGCGCTCGCGTGCCTCCACCGACCGTTGCTCGGTGCCGACGAGGGCGGGGTTCGCGTAGATCAGGCGGTAGAGGTCGTCGAGTTGGCGGTCGGGGCTCTGGGCGGCCAGGAGGCGGGCGTGCAGTCGCGGCGCGCCCGGCAGGCCGAGCAGGGCCACCCGTAGGGCCGGGGCGGGCGGGAACGTCGGCAGCACGGGCGAGATGAGGGTCAAGGTGGCGACCAGGTCGGGCCGTTGGGCGGCGAGGCGCAGTGCGATCAGGCCGCCGAGCGAGTTGCCGACCAGGTGTACGCGGCGGTGCCCGTTCCGGTCGGGGTGATGGTCGGGGTGACGGCCGAGGCGACGGTCGAGGTCGCGGTCGAGGTGGCGGTCGAGGTGGCCGGCCACGGCTGCGGCCTGGCGTTCGACGGTGACGTCGCCGTCGGGCGGGGGCGCCGACCTTCCGAAGCCCGGGAGGTCGAGGGCCAGGCAGTGCGCCGAGGTCCGCAGCAGGTAGATCAGGTGGGCCCAGTTGTGGGTCCAGCCGCCCAGTCCGTGCAGGAAGACGGCGGTGCCGGCGGCCGGAGCGGGGCTGCGGACGTACTCGGCGGCGAGGGGGTGGTGCATGGAGGTCCGTTTCTTCGGGGTGGGTCCGCCGGCCTGCTCAGCGGCGCAGGGGTGGCCCGGCCGTCTCGGTGCGGGCGAGCCGGTAGTGCTCGACGAGGAGGTCGCCGACCGTCGCCCAGCTGCGCTGCGTCGCCGCGGCACGCCCCGCCAGCCCGAACGCCGCCCGCAGTTCGTCGTTGCGGGCGAGACGTTCGACGGCCTCCCGGAACCCGTCCGCCGCGCCGGGCGGGACGAGGAATCCGGTGTGCCCCGGGCGGACGAGGTCGAGCGGCCCGCCGGCCGCCGGGGCGACGACGGGCAGCCCGCTCGCCATGGCCTCCTGGAGGGTCTGGCCGAAGGTCTCGAACGGCCCCGCGTGGACGAAGGCGTCGAACGAGGCGTAGAGCCGGGCGAGTTCGTGCCCGGACCGGAGACCCAGGAAGACCGCGTCCGGCAGCACGGTCTCCAGCCGGGCGCGGCACGGGCCGTCTCCGACGACCACCAGCCGAACCCCTGGGATGCGGGACACCTCCGCCAGCCGGTCGACGTGCTTCTCCGGCGCCAGGCGTCCGACGTACCCGACCAGGACGTCTCCGGGGCGGCCGAGGCGCAGGCGCAGGGTCTCGTCACGGTGGCGGGGGTGGAACCGGGTGCAGTCGACGCCGCGCGGCCACAGGTGGACCCGGGGGATGCCGTGCGCCAGCAGGGCGCGCAGCGAAGCCTGCGACGGTGCCAGCGTCCGGGCTGCCAAGGAGTGCACCCGTCGCAGCCGCCACCAGGCCAGCCGGGGCCCGGCCGCGCCCAACGCCGGCAGGTACGTCCTGGCGTAGGCGGCCAGATCGGTCTGATAGACCGCCACGGACGGGACCCCTGCCCGGTCGGCCGCCGCGGCGCCGACCGCCCCGAGCGCGAACGGGCTGGCCAGGTGGACCACGTGCGGGCGGTGCCGCTCGATGGCGTCAGCCACTCCGCGCCCCGGGAGCGCGACCCGCACCTCCGGGTAGCCGGGCAGTGGCACCGACGGGACGCGGACCACCTCGTAGCCGTACGCCTGCTCGCGGTGCAGGTCGCGGTGCAGGTCGCGGCGCAGGTCGCCTGCGTGCCGTCGCGCGGCCCGCGCGGCTGGTGCTCGTACAGCGGGTGCCACCACCACCGGGGTGTGGCCTCGGGCGAGGAGGTGTTCGGCGGTCCGGAGGACGCTGTGGGCGACACCGTTGAGCTGCGGGGCGAAGGACTCGGTGACGATCAGGACGCGGAGCCGTTCGCCGCCGGGGGCCGGGCCGTCCGCGGTGCGCGCCGCCGGCCCCGACAGGACTCCGCTCACCGTGCCGCCGCCTCCGCTTCGGGCGCGGCCTGCGGCTCTGGGGCGGTTGGCCGGGTCGGCTCTGGGGCGGTCGGCCGGGTCGGCGGGGCCGACTGCGCCGGGTCGGCGGGGAGGGAGCGGCCGATGGCCCGCAGGTCCCGCAGGATCTCCCGGAAGCAGGCGACCGGGCCCGCCTCGCTGTACGGCACGCCGACCTGGGCGCAGTAGTCGCGCACGATGCGCGAGGCGGGGCGCAGCGCCGCGACCGGCATGGCCGGGAAGAGGTGGTGCTCGATCTGGTAGCCGAGGCCGCCGAAGAGGAAGTGGACGAACCGGCCGGCCCGCAGGTTGCGCGACGGCAGCACCTGCCGGCGGAGGAAGTCGGCACGCTCCGCGTCCGGGCCGGTCATCGGCATGCCCTTGTGGTTGGGGGCGAAGATGCACCCCAGGTACACGCCGAGGACCGCCCCGAACAGCACGGCGAAGGCCAGCGCCTGGAGCGGCGTGAGGACGACGGCCAGCAGGGCCGCCGCCAGGGCGTAGTGCAGCGCGGCGAGCGTGCGTTCCAGGGCCGGGTACCGGACGGTGCCGCGGGTCAGGGTCAGGCAGGTGGCGACGAGCAGCCCGAGTGCCTGAAGGGACAGCAGCGGGAAGAACAGTTCTGCCTGGTATTTGGCCGCGAGCCGCCTCAATCCCCTTGTGCGGACTGCCTGTTCGGTGGTCCGGGCGAAGAGGAGGGAGTCCGCGGCCGGGTCGTGGCCCTCGCGGTTCGGGTGCGCGTGGTGCCGGTTGTGGTCGCTCACCCACCATCCGTAGCTCATGCCGACCACCAGGTTGCCCAGCACGATGCCCGCCAGGTCGGTCGCCCGCCGGCCGGCGAACACCGCGTGGTGGGCGACGTCGTGCCCGAGCAGCGCCAACTGGCCGATCACGAAGGCGAACAGGGGCGCGAGGCACAGCTGCCACCAGCTCGCGCCGAGCACGACGAACCAGGCCAGGAGCAGCGCCAGGGCGGCGAACAGCGCGGCGCTCCGGCCCGCGTAGTACAGGGGACGCCGGCGCAGCAGACCGGCGTCGGAGACGCGCCGGTGGAGCTCGGCGAAGTCGCCGCGCCGGGTGGTCCCGGTGGGCGGGGTGTCCTGAACGGTCATGCCACCATTCCGGTCTCGGGTCGCTCCGGTCGCTCCGGCCGGCCGTGGCAGCCGCACCGCGAGGCCCCGGGCAGGGTGGCGTCAGCCTTCCGCATCCGGACCGCCGTTGTCGCGGCGCTGCGCCGTGTCGCGGCCGGAGGCGGCCCGATCGGGTGGCGGCGGGCTCGGCTGCTCCGCTGCGCGTCCGATCGCCGATCGCCCGTTCGGTTTTCGCGCGGTTCGGTGTGGTTGAGCCGAGCCGGGGGGAGGGCGCCCCGGCGAGGAGGATGCGCGCCCGCCCCGGAACGATCATTTCGGGGAGGCGGCCTGCACCGATCAGTCGAATGGGTGATCGGTGCCTGTGGAATCTCCGGGGCCCCCGATCACTCCTGGCGACCTCATGTGTTGCGGACCGTGACCGGGTGGGTGAGGGTCGCGCTGGGGAATCCGTGCGGCGCCGACGGCTTGCGGCCGCCGCTGACCTGTCAGGAGCAACGGATGTCGCACGTCTCCCGGCGCCGCGCCATGTGCGCGCTGCCGCTCGCCTGTCTCGCCCTCGCCGGCCTGCCCGCCGGAGAAGTCCCGGCCGTCGCGAAACCGGCGGCCTCGGCCCTCGCGGGGCCGGCGGTGCCGGCCGCAGCGGCCCAGCCCCGTTACGGCCAGACGCCCGGTTCGTACTCCTACTGGACCATCGCCGGCGACACCGTCCTCACCGAGGTCACCTTCCGCAACACGGTGGTGACCACCCCCGGCGACGGCGACGTCTTCTGGTCGAGCCAGTTCAACTTCGACGGGAACCTCTCCTACATCGGCTTCCAGGACAAGCAGCAGAACGACGGCCTGTTCAACTGGTCCACCTGGGCCGACACCGAGCTCCAGTTCGCCGACGGCACCCAGGGCTCGCACTGCTGGAACAGCACCGGCGAGGGCCAGCACCTCCAGTGCGCCAACAGCACCGTCAACCAGGGCCGCCCGGTCACCGGCCACACGTACGCCTTCCAGGTCCGGATCGACCCCGCCACCCACTGGGTGACGGCCACCGTCACCGACGAGACCGCCGGCACCTCCTTCGTCCTCGGCTCGGTCCTGCTCCCCAAGTCGCAGCAGATCAAGTATGACTGGAACAGCTGGGTGGAGTACTTCGACTGGAACAGGCCCGCCTACGCCTGCAACGACAACGCGTACTCCGAGAACCGCTGGGGCCCGATGACCGGCAACGGCGGCACCCTCACCGCCACCAACACCGGCACCTCGACCAGCGGCGCCTGCGACGACATGATCCGCCAGCGGAAGCAGCCCGACGGCACCCTGCTCACCGAACTCGGCCTCGGCCAGTCCGCCCGCTGGCCGCTCCGGTTCGCCAACGGCGCCTGCCTCGACCGCGGCGGCGCCAACGGCGCCATCAGCTACCGCTGCGCCACCACGCCCAACGCCAACCAGCTCTTCGTCCTCGCCCGCGACGGCAGCCTGCACACCGCCCAGGGCAACGAGTGCCTGGCCGCACCCGCGGCCGTCGGCGGCCAGGTGGTGCGCGCCGCCTGCGACGGTTCCGCGGCCCAGCGGTGGAGCTACGACGGTGTCCGCCAGGCCGTGGTCAACCCCGCCGGCTGGGCGCTCACCTCCAGCACCGCGGGGCGCAACAGCGACCCGGTGACCGCGCGGCCCGCCGACGGAAGCCCTGAGCAGACCCTCACGGCGGTCGTGCGGACGGATGCCTAGCCTTCCTGTCCCGTGAGGTCGGGGGTTACGCGCAGGTGGCGGCTCACGTCGCCGACCAGGGTGAGGCGGACCCGGCGCTCCGCGAACTGCCACTGGCCGTACCGGAGTTCGAAGCGGTCGTGGTAGCGGCCGGCGGCGATGGGCTGCAAGGGGAAGTCGGCCCGGCCGACTTCCCACTCCGGTGCACCGGCCCGGTTCGGTGCCGTCCGGTGCGGTGGAGCCCCGCCCGGTGCGGTGCGGTGCGGTGCGGTGCGGTCCGGTGCGGTGTGAGGCGCGGCTCGGCCCGAACTACGTCGGATGACGGACGCGGGCGCCCGGGGTCGCCACTAACCTGCTCTGACGCAACGTCATGCACCAGGCGGCGATGGGAGAACCGATGAGTGAGCAGGAAAACCGCAAGAGCATCGTCCTCGTCCACGGCGGGTTCGTGGACGGCTCCGGATGGCAGGGGGTGTATCAGCGGCTGACCGGGGCCGGGTTCCGGGTGAGCATCGTGCAGAACCCGACGCTGTCGCTGGAGGGCGACGTCGCCGCCGTCCACCACGTCCTCGACGGCCTCGACGGGTCGGCCGTCCTGGTCGGCCACTCCTACGGCGGCGCCGTGATCACGGAGGCGGGCAACCACCCGAAGGTGACGGGCCTCGTCTACATCGCCGCGTTCGCCCCCGACAAGAGCGAGTCGGTGGGCAGCCTGATCGCCGACCCGGCGCCCGGCGCCCCGGTGCCGCCGATCCTGCCGCCCAGGGACGGCTTCCTCTTCCTCGACCGGGACGAGTTCGCCGCCTCGTTCGCCGCCGACGTCCCCGCCGAACTGGCCGCCTTCATGGCCGACTCCCAGGTCCCCTGGGGCGTCGACGCCCTCAACGGCGCCGTCTCCCAGCCCGCCTGGCGCACCAAGCCGAGCTGGTACCTGGTGGCGGCCGACGACCGGATGATCCCGCCGCCCGCCCAGCACGCCATGGCGGAGCGGGCCGGGGCCAGCACCTCCGCGGTGTCCGGCAGCCACGCCGTCTACGTGTCCCGGCCGGACGCGGTGGCCGACTTCATCCGGCAGGCCGCCGACAGCTGACGGCGCGGCCGCCCGATCCGGACCACCCGACGCGCGGGCGGCGAACGGGCCGTCGGCCGCCCGCGCCCGTCCTGGTTCCGGCCGAGGCCGAGGCCCAGGCCGCTGCCGTTGCGGTCGCCGCCGTGGGCGGATCCGGATAATCGCTGGTCACGCCGTCCGTGGCGGGTTAGCCTCGCTGCTCGTGACTGACTGGTACAAGATCTACTCCGATGCATGTGCGGTGCCCCCGGGCGGCGATCTGGACGAGCTCACCGCAGAACTGGCGGAGTGCCTGCGGGATCCGGACCCGGAGGTGCGCGACGGCTACCCGTACGTCGTGTTGCGGACCTGGATCGAGCGTGACGTCATCGACGGCGACCGCCGGATCCGCCTGGGCGATGACATGGCGGCCCGCTTCGCCGCCGGTTCGCCGATTCAGGCCCGCACGTTCGCTCCGCTGGTCCTGGACATGATCGTCAGCCGCGGGGACCTCCGCCAGGAATGGCTGGACGCGTTCACCCGCTGGTACCCCGCAGAGAGCGACCTGCGCGGACACGACGCGCAGCTGGGCTGGCTGCACGCCGTGGCGCACGGCGCCGACTTGCTCGGCGCCCTCGGCCGCCACCGCGAGGTCGAGCCGGTCGAGATGCTGGACCTCGCGACCGCGCGGCTCCTCGCGCCCACCGACTACCTGTACGCCGAACGGGAGGACGACCGGCTCGCCCGCGCGATCGCGCTGACCCTCACCAACCCGAAGCTCACCGCGGACCAGTCCGTCGCCTGGCTCGACGACATCGGCGCCGACTTCCGGGCCGTGGCCCGGGGCACCACCCCGACATACGTGTCCAACGCGCTGCGCACCCTGCGGATGCTCTACCTCCTCACCGACCTCGGTGTCCCGCCGCAGCCGGGGCAGCCGCCTCGGCAAGTCCCGCATCGCGACGCGGTCAAGCGGCGACTCGTCGAAGTACTGGCGGACGACGCGAAGTCCATCGGCTGACAGCCCCACGCGGCGAGCAGCCCGGGCCGGGCTGCTGGCACTGGAGTTGGGGCTGCCGGAAAATTTTTCTTCCGGGACCGATGAGTTCGGGCGGTGGTGGCGGTCATACCTGGGAAAGCAACGACAGCCGACCGGGGAGACCTGAGATGTCCAGCACCGCTACCGCCACCGCCACTGCTACCGCCGCTACCAACGTCACCACCGCCGCCACGAAGTCCAGCAAGGCCGTGATCCGGGTGGTCTGGACGCTGCGGATCCTGCTGGCGCTCTTCTTCGCCGTGGCCAGCGCGCTGCCCAAGCTGCTCGCGGTCCCCGCCGCCACGACCGTCTTCGACGCCATGGGTGTGGGCCACTGGTTCATGTACCTGACCGGGCTGGTGGAGCTGGCCGGAGCGGTCGGGCTGCTGGTCCGCCGGCTGACCGGGCCGGCAGCCACGGCGCTGATCGTCTTCCTGGTGTTCGCGTTCGTCACCCAGCTCACCGCGATGCACGGTGAGAACGCCGGGACCCCGTTCATCTTCATGGTGCCGCTGGCCGTCATCGCCTGGAACCGGCGCGCCGAGACCGCCGAGCTGCTCGGCCGCCGGCGCTGACCGGGTGCTTGCGGGGTCTTGGCCGCACTTTGTGCCGGCCGTCGGCGGGAGGATTTGAATATGATCCGGCCGCTGGCCTCAACGCGCCTGGTGTGTCAGGTAGTTGTGGTACGTTCCGTGGCCTAACCACAAATAGGTGACCCCGGCAGCGCGCCAACGCTCCGGGGTCCGGCAACAGGAGCAGTCCTCCCGATGCGTGTCCATCGTAGCGCCCACGTGCGCGATTTCACCGTGCTGCCCAACACCATGCTCCAGTACCGGCGGCTGTCCTACACCGCTCGCGGTCTGCTCGCCGACCTCCTCTCCCGCCCGGACGGCTGGCGCGAGGACGGTCGGCACATGGCCGACACCAGCCCCCAGGGGCGCAGCGCCATCCGCAAGGCGCTCAAGGAACTGACCGAGGCGGGCTTCTACCGGGTCGAGAAGATCCGCATGCCCGACGGCACGATCATCACCGAGACCCACGTCTACGACACCCCACAGCTCACGGCGCTCACGGTGCTCGCCACGCCGAGTGCCACCCGTCCGGCGCCCGGTGAGGCGACCACCGGCGGCGCTGACGCTCTGGTAAAGAACCCGGCGAAAGAACCCTCCCTCCCCTCCCGGGAGTCCGGGGAGCCCGTCACCACCCCGGGGGCGGAAAGGCGGGAGGGGGACTCCGAAAAGGACGCGCCGGACGAACAGCTCCGCGACGCGGTCGCCACCCTGTTCCGGGTGATCCGCCCCGAACCGCGCCTGCGCCTGGGCGAGGCCGAAGCACGTGAACTCGCACCCCTGGTCGCCCAATGGCTGGAACGCGGCAGCACAGCCGCCGACCTCGCCCAGGCCCTGCTGCCGGGCCTGCCCGCCCCGGTGTACTCGGCGGTCGCCGTGCTCCGCTACCGCCTGGAGCGCAAGATGCCACCCGACCGGGCCGCTGTACAGCCCGCAGCGGCCTGCTACGCCGAGTGCGCCCAGTGCCACGACCCCGTCCCTCAACCCGGCATCTGCCGCGCGTGTGCGGGCCTCGTCAGCCGTCCTGCGGGCGACAGCCGCACGACGGGAATCGCCTCCGCAGGAGCAGCGCGGGTCCGGGCCTCGCTCGCTGCCGCCAGAGCCGCCGCATGGGCACCGGCCGCCGTCGCGGCCAGGTGAAACGCCGGCCGGTTCCGGGCGGGGTGGAACCGGTATTCGGGCCGTGCGGGCCGGGCACTCGTCGGGCGACTTCTGGGCTGGCATCCGGGTGAAATGGGGCGGAGTCGCCTGGCGCGAATGGAAGCCGGGTTCGACGCTGCCAGAATGCAATTTCCCTGAAGGCCACCTGCACAGGCGGTGCCGCCGGACAGCTGGAGCAGAACATGCGAATCATTCGACCACGCAACAGCCCGGAAGAAGCGGCCGGTGGAGGTGCGGCGCGTTTTCCGTGGACGCTGATGTACCACTCGGTGGCGTCAACGAGTGAGGATCCCTATCTGATTACCGTCGACCCTGCGCGCTTTCGCCGCCAGCTGCGCTGGCTGTCCGCCCGCGGGCTGCGCGGGGTGTCGGTCGGCGCCCTGATGCGCTCGCACCGGGGCGGCAGCGCGGCGGGCATGGTCGGGCTGAGTTTCGACGACGGATACCGCGATTTCGTGGAGGAGGCCATGCCCGCGCTGGCGGAGTACGGGTTCACGGCGACGGTCTACGTGGTGGCCGACCGGCTGGGCGGATACAACGACTGGGACCGGCAGGGCCCGCGCAAGCCGCTGATGACGGCGTGCCAGGTCCACGAGGCCGCTGCCGCCGGGCTGGAGATCGGCTCGCACGGGCTGACGCACCGGCGGCTGGCGGGCCTGGGCGCGCGGGAGCTGGCGGCCCAGGTCGCCGACAGCCGCCGCGTGCTGGAGGACCTCACGGGGCAGGAGGTCGAGGGGTTCTGCTACCCCTACGGTTCGCTCGACGCCGCCGCGGTGGAGGCGGTGGCGCAAGCCGGGTACGGGTACGGGTGCGCGGTCAGCCCCGGGGTCCACAGCGGGGTGTACGCGCTTCCTCGCTGCTACGTCGGTGACCGGGACGGGCCGCTGCACCTGGCCGCGAAGCTGGTGCGCGACCGCTGGCGGCGCTGACGGCCGACGAGGACCTGCCAGCGACGAAAACCTGCCGGGCACCGCGGAGTGCGGTGCCCGGCAGGTCGGCGGGTGGTGGCGGCCGGTCAGTGGGTGATGCCCGGTGATGCCTGGTGGTGCCCGGCAGGTCAGTGGGTGGTGGCGGCGGGTTCCAGATGCAGCCAGGACTCGTGCCACAGCAGGGCGCAGCGGCGGTCGCAGCCGGTGGCGAGCGGTTCGCCGCCGCAGCGCAGGCCGTTGAGGATGAACCAGCGGCCCTTGGTGGGGTGCTGCCACCAGGCGAGGGACCGGTGGCGCAGTTCGGTGGCGCTGTGGCGGGTGTCGGCGTGGAGCTCCATGCCCGGCTGGAAGGGGACGCCGTCCAGTCGCCCGTCGGGGTCGAGGGTGGCGCGGATCTCCGGGAGGCTGCGCACGGTCGCCCAGAGGGCGGCGGGCCGGGCGGCGGGGACCGGCGCGGGGGCGGGCTCCAGCCATTCGTCGCGGAACAGCAGGGCGCAGTCCAGCCCGCAGCCCTGGGCCCCGTCGGCGCCGTGGCAGGTGGCGCCGGCCAGGGCGACGGTGCCGGACAGGCGCCGTACCCGGTAGTGGTCGTCGATCATGCGGCGCACGATGCGTTCGACCTGGTAGACGCCGCCGCAGAACGACCACTGGCTGCGGGTGAACCACAGGCCGCGATGGCGGTCCTTGGCGTCGAGGGTGGCGCGCACCGTGGCCTCGTCCTTCACCCGGACCCAGTCCCCCTCGGTGAAGCGGGAGGGCCGGCCGGGCGTCGGGACGGCGTCGCGGCGCTCACGCAGGCCTTCGCGGACGATCCGCGCGCGGCGCACGACACCGAGCGGGGGAAGGTCGCGCAGGGGGAGGCTCTTGTACTGGCACCGGTTCGCAGCGGTTCCACAACGCAGCTCCGTGGTACGGGTGAACCATGATTCCTCGACGGCCATCAGTGAAATCCCATCGGGTCGGAGATATCGGCACAGGCTAGCGCACCGTGACTTTTCCGCGCTGGCCTGCAGGACCCTGTCGACACCATGTCGAGAGAAATAGCACTAGACGCATTAAGAGCCTTCTAGAGTGAAAGATCGGCGTCGCCGAGGAATCCCCGTTCATGCTCGTGTAATGTTTCCCTCGTTGCCGCGGTGGAGTGGCTGAGTGGCGAGGCGACGGCTTGCAGGGCCGTTTAGATGGGTTCGATTCCTATCTCCACCTTTTCTTTTCGGTGATTTCGCCCGTATTCCTGGCCTGGGAATTGTCCGGGTTCGCGCCCTGATTCATGCTGAGGGTGCACTCGTCTTCTTCTGCGGCGTGCCAGCTGCCGGGCGCTGGTTGCCGGGCATGTCGGTACCGTCCCCTAGGCTCTCGGCGACTCGAGAGACAGAGAAGGGGACTGCCGTGGAAGACCCGACGGGCATCACAGCGCTGGCCGAGATCCTCCCCGCGGATCCCGGCGCCGACGAGCAGATCGACTGGGCGGCGGCCGAGGCGCGGTGGGGCACGCGGCTTCCGCGCGACTACAAGGCCTTCATGTCGGTGTACGGGGGCGGTTCCTTCAACGAGGTCTGCGTTCTGATGCCGCTCCCCAAGGAGTACATCCAGTGGGACCCTGGCACCTTCGAGGAGGAGACGGAGAACGCCCGCTACACCTGGGAGATGCTGGACGGCCAGGAAGGCCTCGACATCGACCCGGACCACATCCTCGCCTGGGGGGTCACCTCGGGCCCGGACATCCTGTGCTGGCTGACCACCGACCCGGATCCCGACAAGTGGCCCGTCCTGGTCTGCGGCCGCCACACCCCCGACGACTTCACCCTGTTCCCGTGCGGCATGGTCGAGTTCCTCCGCAAGCTGCTCCTCGACGAGTTCGACCCCTACCCGCTCAGCATCGACCTGCGCGGCGCCTCACCGCGTTATGTGCACTGGTTCGAGCAGCAGCGCCGGTGGAAGGCCGGCCTCGACCCCGTCAGCGGCGAGTTGCGGACGACGACCTTCTGAAACGGTGGCAGTGGGCAGTGGGCAGTGGGCAGCGGGCAGTTCGCGGGCTCCGGAGCGGCCACCGCGCCGAGGATCCATAGGTGCGACCTTCTGGTGGCCGCCGTAGAACCGGCCCTCGATGCCGAACCTGCCAGCGTCGGCGGCTTCCTGGTTCGGCGGCGGGTCAGTCCTCGGCCGGGACCTCGACGGCTGCGCGGATGTCCCGGGCGCGGTCGGCCAGTTCCTGTGGGGAGCTCTCGCCGGTGCTGTCGACGACGATGCCGACCGTGCTGCCGTCCGCCCACATGTAGGTGGTCTCGGACGTGGACGGGTAGGTGAGCACCGCACACTCGAACGCGCCGCCGAGGGGGCCTGTCGGGTAGTCCTGCCGTTCCGTCACCGTGTCGTTGAACACGTCCGAGGCCGCCAGCCGTCCGAAGTACTTGTTCAGTTCCCGCTGGGGCTCCGCGAAGCTCCCGGTCAGTCCGACCAGCAGCAGCGTGGTCTTGGACGATCCGGTCGTGCCGTAACCGCCCACCGTCAGCTCCCGGTACGGGCTCAGCGCCCTGATCCGCTGCTGGTAGCTGGAGCGTGCCGTCTGGACCGAACCGTCGTCCGGCAGATGGACCTGGTCCCCGATCCGGTCTGGCAGCGCGATCCGGTGCCGCGGCGGGGCGCCGGCGCCTGTCACGGCGGCCACCACCAGTGCGGTCAGGAGGCCCACGGCCAGCGTCGCCGCCACTACGGCCTTGAGGGACAGCCTGCGGTACCAGGGCAGCGGGGCCACCGGCTCCAGGGTGTTTGCCCAGATCGCCTGGAGGCCGTGGGGCTTCTCGGCAGGCCGGTCGGTCGTCTGGTCGGTCGTCTGGTCGGTGGTCTGGCCGGTTTTCTCGTCGGTCACGTCGTCTCGTTCGTGGAGTTCGTGGAGTTCGTGGAGCAGGGGAGGTGCGGGGAATGGATGGGCGAGCCGGTCTGGGCGGTAAGGGCGGTGCGGGGTGGTCAGGTCCTGGGGGCCGGGTGGAGCCAGTGTGGTCCTGTGGTCCAGCCCAGGAGGCGGCGGCCGGCGTCCGCGTCCGCGGCGCCGCCGCGGGCGGCCTGGCGCAGGCCGGCCAGGGCGGGGGCGAGACGGGCCGCGACGTGGGCGGGGTGGCGGGCGGCCTCCCCGCGCAGTCCGGCGATGACCCGGGCCTGCGCGGCGGGCTCGCACATGGAGAGGTGGAACACCAGCTGGCGCCACGCGTACGCCGCGTCCTTGATGGTGGACAGCGGCCGCGGGTTGTCGTGGATCCGGGCCGTCGCGTGGCACACGGTGGTGAAGCTGCGCCAGGCCAGGTCGTCCCAGCCCGGCTCGGGGCTGATGCCGACCCGGGTGACCAGGGTGGCCAGGTTGTGGGTGGTGAGGATCTGGGCCTGCTCGATGATCTTCCCGTTGGACGCGACCGACCATCCTCCGGACACCTCGGCGCGCTGCGCGCACAGCTCGGTGAACCCGGGGGAGGAGCGGGGGCGTCGGCCGCGCGCTGGGGCCTTGCCTGCCTTGTTCGCCTTGCCCGCCTTGTATGCCTCGCCCGCCTCGGCGGTTGCGAGGTCGTGGACGGCCGCGTAGTCGATGGCGTAGTAGCGCTCGTACAGCGTGCCGCTGAGCAGTTCCGCGGCGGCCCGGGCCGCCGCGAGGTACTTCGGGGTGAAGGTGCCCGTGAAGATGTCCGCCGCCAGTTCCTCCACGAACGGCGCGTCGAGCTTGGCCTGCCGGGCGAGCACGCCGAGTTCGCGCACCAGCGGGTTCGGCAGGAGCGTGCCGGGGAACGCCTGCACGGCCAGTTCGCCGAGCTGGTGCAGCGCGGTACGCGCGGGTGCGCGGCCGTCCTCGCCGACGCGATGTCCGGCCACCGCCCGTACCCAGGGCAGTTCGTCGACCCGCACCTGCCCGGTGAGGTCGCTCAGGAGCAGCGAGCGGCGGTTGCGGAACGCCCGGTAGTTCGCCGCCATCAGGGTGCGCAGCGTCTCGTCCGGGTAGGACTGGGAAGTGGTCACGGCGACGAGCTGCGGGACCAGTTCGGCCAGGACCTCGGCCGAGGGCACCATGCCGCGTTCCACGAGCGTGTCGAGCGGGGCGCTGAGCGCGGCCTCGACCACCTGCCGGATCGCTGCGGGCACCGGGGTGCCTGCGGGGAGGCGGGTGTTGCCGGTGTGCGCTTCGTGTGCCGAGACGTCGGCGACCAGCGGGGCCACGTCGGCCACGCCCGTCTCCTGGTGCAGCCCGGAGAGGCGGCGCAGCACCAGCTGGGCGAGGTCGTGGTGCGACGGCTGGGCCGCCTGTACGGCCTGGCGGGTGCGCAGTTCGGTGTGCCGGTCGGAGCCCGGCCGGCCGCGCCGGCGCACCATGGATGCCACCGCGTGCCGCAGCAGTCCGAGGTGGCGCGCGTCCAGCGGCCGGCCGGCGGCGGTCTCCGCCAGGGCGCCGCGCAGGATGCCGAGGTTCTCCTTCGGATCGCGGTGCTTGGTGCAGCGGGTGTGGGCCGCGGCGAGTTCCTCGTAGCGGCGGAGCAGCATCTCGCCGCGCTCCAGCCAGGCGCTGTCGGGCGTACGCTCCAGCACCCGGCCGGCCTCGGCGGTCTCCAGCCAGTGGGCCAGCAGTTGGTCGCCGAACGGCTGCCAGACGGTGAGCGCCTCGCGTTGAGCTTCCACGGCGGCGTTCGGCCGCTGGCCCGTGAGGGTCGTGACGGCGTCGCCGACCGTGCGCCGGTGCACCGCCTCGGAGTCCGGCGCGGGCAGCGCGGACGGCCGGGGGGTGAAGCGCAGCCGGTCGGCGAACGGCTCCAGGACGTCGACGAGTTCCAGCGCGCCGGCCGCGTCCCCGGCCCGCACGAGCCACGCCACCGTCAGCAGCGCCGCCTCCTCCGGCACGGCGGCCTCGTAGCGGCCGCTGTCGAGCAGGTCGTACAGCCGGGACAGGCCGGGCTCGGTGAGGCAGTACGCGAAGAGCGCCCCGCGCTCGGCCGCCACCCCGGCCAGGGCCGCAGCCTCGCGCTCGTACGGCTGGAGCGGGCCCTCGGCGCTCGCGGCGGACGTGGTGAAGCCGCCCCGTACGACCTCGGGCGTCACCCAGGCGGGCAGTCCGGCCACCGGGGTGCGCGAGCCGATGGTCAGCCGGCCGTCGGCGATGCCGGCGAGCACGGCGTGCCAGCGGGCGACCCGGGCCTCGGCGCTGCGCCGGGTCTCGGTGCTGCGCCGGGTCTCGGTGCTGCGCCGGGTCTCGGCGTTGGTGTGGGAGTCGGCCGGTGAGGTCAGGAACGCCTGGGCCAGGGCCAGTTGGCGCTGCGGGTAGTGCGCGGATGTCCCGGCCCCGGCGGGGCGCTGCTGGTCAGCGTTGTCGTCCATAGCCGACGTGGCAGGTTCCGCCCCTGCGCCCTCCGGGTCCAGAGCCCGGCGCTCTGCTGCTGAGCTACACGTCGATGGGCGCGAGACTATGCGTCCGGTCGGCGGCCGTGCAACGTACTTTCGCTGCCTCCGCCGGGCTCGCGGCGTAGCCTGGCACTTCGGGTGCCTGATGGGGGGAGCCGCCGTGTCGATCGAGTTCGTTCGCCGCCTGGACGGTCTGGTGTACCACTTCCGCGCGGACGGCGTGTTCAACGGCAGGCCGTCGTACAAGCGGGTGGACCTGGACGTGTGGTGCCGGTGGCTGCCGGAGCGGGGCTGGTGCACCGTCGGCGCCGACGGGGTCGCCAACTCCGGGCCGCTGGCGGGGCGGACGGACGACCGGGAGCTGATCCCTCCGCTCGGCCCTTGGCGCAGTTGGAAGGCCGGCAAGTCGTACCTCTACGATCTGCGCCGCGTCGACGATCCGGGCGGTAGCGGTACTGCTGGTGCTGATGGCACTGATGGGGCTACTGGCGGTACCGGCGTTACTGCTTGACAGGGTGCGTAATACTGTAACGCGCATCCCAGCAGCTCGGAGCACCACATGCACCCCTTCCTCGACCACCCCGGGCCGCTCGCCTTCGCGCACCGGGGCGGTGACCTCGGCCACCCCGAGAACTCGCTCGCCGCCTTCGCGGCCGCCGTCGCCCTCGGGTACTGCTACCTCGAAACGGACGTGCACGCCACCCGCGACGGCGTACTGGTGGCCTTTCACGACACCCGCCTCGACCGGGTCACCGACCGTACCGGGGCGGTGGCCGAACTGCCCTGGGACACCGTCAGGCAGGCCCGGATCGGCGGCACCGAGCCCGTGCCGCTGCTGGAGGACCTGCTCGACGCGTTCCCCGGGGCCCGCTTCAACGTCGACGTCAAGGCGGCGGCCGCCGTCGGGCCGCTGGTCGAGACGATCCGCCGGACCGGCGCCTGGGACCGGGTCTGCGTCGGCGGCTTCTCCGACAGCCGCCTCGCCGCCGTCCGCGCCGCCGCGGGCCCCCGGCTGGCCACCTCGCTCGGCCCGCGCGAGGTGGCCCGGCTGCGGCTGCGTTCGCTGGCCGGGCCGCTGCTGCGGGGGCGCGGGGAGCGGGAGCGGTCCGGGACGCGGTCCGGGACGCGGTTCGGGGCGCCGTTCGCCGGGGTGTGCGCGCAGGTGCCGGAGCGGCACCGGGGCGTCCGGGTCGTCGACCGGGCCTTCGTACGCGCCGCCCACCGCCTCGGCCTCCAGGTTCACGTCTGGACTGTGGACGATCCCACACGGATCAGGGCTCTCCTCGGCCTCGGTGTGGATGGCATCATGGCCGATCGCATAGACGTCCTGCGGGACGTCCTCGGCGAGCGCGGCTGCTGGAGCGACGGCAGCACCGGCTCCAGCACGGTGATGGGAGCCCCATGACGAGCACCACGGACAACCTGCCGGACCGTCGGCCGGACGATCTTCCGGACGGCCCGCCGGAGCGCGCGGCCGCCGCCGCCGACGACAGCGCCCTGCGCCGGATACGGTTCGGCTGGTACATCAACGACTGGGCCAACGCCGCCTTCTCGGCCACCGTCCTGACGGTCTTCCTCGGGCCGTACCTGACCACCGTCGCCAAGAACGCCGCCGACGCGGCCGGCGACGTGCACCCGCTCGGACTGTCGGTGCGCGCCGGGTCGTTCTTCCCGTACACGGTCTCCTTCTCCGTGCTGCTCTCGGTCGCGGCGATGCTGCTGACCGGCACGGTCGCGGACCGCACCGGGCGGCACAAGGAACTGATGTGCGGCTTCGCCTACGTCGGCGCGGTCGCCACGATGGGGATGTTCCTCCTCGACGGCGACCGCTACCTGCTCGGCGGCGCACTGCTGGTGGTCGCCAACATCGCGTACGCGGTGTCGGTCGCGCTCTCCTACGCCTACCTCCCCGGCCTGGCCACCCCCGACGAGCGCGACGCGGTTTCCTCCAAGGGCTGGGCCTACGGCTACGCGGGCGGCGGACTGCTGCTGATCGCCAACCTGGCGCTGTTCCAGGGCCACGACGCGCTCGGCCTGTCCTCCGGCACCGCCGTGCGGATCTGCCTGGCCTCGGCCGGCCTGTGGTGGGCGCTGTTCACGATCGTCCCGATGCTACGACTGCCCTCCCGGGCGGGCGCGGCCCCCAGCCGTATCGTCGCCGTGCCCGACCGACCCGCCCCTGCGCCGGACCGGCCCGCCGCCGGCAGCCTGCGCGAACTCGCCCGCACCCTGCGCGGGATGCGCCAATACCCGCTCACACTGCTCTACCTGGGCGCCTTCCTCTGCTACAACGACGGCATCCAGACCGTCGTCTCCCAGGCCTCGCTCTACGGCAGCGAGGAACTCGGCATGGACCAGACCACGTTGGTCGCCGCCGTGCTCCTGGTCCAGATCGTGGCGATCGGCGGCGCGCTGCTCCTCGGCCGGATCGCCCGCCGCTACGGTGCCAAGCGGACCGTCCTCGGATCCCTGGTCGGCTGGGTGGCCACCCTCGCCCTCGGGTACCTGATGCCCGCCCACCAGCCCGTCTGGTTCTTCGCCCTGGCCTGCATGATCGGACTGGTGCTCGGCGGCAGCCAGGCGCTCTCGCGCTCGCTGTTCTCCCACCTCATCCCGGCGGGCCGGGAAGCCGAGTACTTCAGCGTCTACAAGGTCAGTGACCGCGGCACCAGTTGGATGGGCCCGCTGGTCTTCGGCCTCGCCTACCAGATCACCGGCAGCTACCGTTCGGCGATCATCTCGCTGCTGGTCTTCTTCCTCATCGGCTTCGTCCTCCTGCTGAAGGTCCCCGTCCGCCGCGCCATCGAGGCGGTCGGCAACCCCGTCCCCGAACGGCTCTGACGCCCCGGCCGGGGGTGCCTACGGTCGGCTGCCGCTTTTGCCGCCCGCGTCGCCGTCGAGGGCTTACGAGCCGGGGAAGAGCCGGCCGAGGTGGTAGTGCAGGACCGCCACCGCGTCGTCCGCCGTCCGCTGGCCGAGGAGGACGCTCAGGCCCAGGCCGGCGGAGACCGCCAGGAGGACGACGGCCTCCTGGCGGGCGTCCATGTGCGGATCGGTGGACCCGGCCTGCCGGGCGGCGGTCAACTGGCCGACCAGGAAGTCTTCCATCTCGTTGGGCGCCGAGAGGAACGACTGGCCGGCGAGCGCGGGGTCGGTGATGGAGAGCACCGCGTACTCGGTGTAGACGAGGTGGAAGGTCCGGCTCTCCTCGTCCGTCGGCACGGACTCCAGCAGGACCGCCTCGACGATGTCGCGCGGTGACGCCGCGGGCCCGGCCACCCCGGCGCGGTCGCGGACGCGTGCCTCGGTCTTTTCCTGGACCCGTTCTTGGACCCGCTCCTGGATCCGTTGCTGGACTCGCTCTTGGATCCTTTCGCCCATCCGTGCGGCCAGGCGGGTGAGCGCCGCGAGCAGCAGCTGCTCCTTGGTGTCGAAGTAGTACTGCACGAGCCGCACCGAGACACCGGCCTCGATCGCGACGGACCGCATGGTGACGGCGTGCAGCCCGGTGTCCGCCGCCGTGCGCAGGAGGGCGTCGATGATGTGGGCCCGCCGCTCCTCGTGATCCACCAGCTTCGGCATCGGGTTCCCTCCAAACGTTTTTATGGTACAAACATACCATCAAGTGCTGCTGTTTCATGCATTCCGAGCACCGGGAGGGACCATGACCAGGACCAGCGTCGGACACTTCGTCAGCGAGAAAGCCCGAACGAAGTTCCTTGAGGCCTACGACCGCGCGATGGAGCTGTGGCCCGGCCCCCGTCGGGAACTCGATGTCGAAACCAGCTACGGCACCGTCCACGTCCACCACTACGGACCCGACGGACCTGACGGACCCGACGGATCCGAAGCCGGCGAACCGATCGTGCTGCTGCACGGCCACGCCGGACACCCGTCCAACTGGTACCCGCAGATCGCCGCCCTGGGCGAACACCACCCCGTCTACGCGATCGACACGCTCGACGACCCCGGCCGCAGCGTCCAACGCGCCGTCGCGGCCGGCTCCGAGGAGAACGCGGCCTGGCTCGGCGAGGTCTTCGCCGGCCTCGGACTCGACCGCATCCACCTGGTCGGCCTCTCCTACGGTGGCTGGCTGACCCTCAACCAGGCCATCCACGCACCCGAACGCCTCGCATCGATCGCACCGATGGACCCCGGCGGCATCGAGAAGGTCCCCGCCCGGTTCTACGCCCACATGATCGGCGGCCTGTTCGGCATGCTCGCCCCGCGGCCGCTGCGCCCCGCGCTCGGACGCCTGCTCGCCAACCCCGCACTCAGCTCGCCGCCCGAGATGATCGCCCCCCTGATGCTCGGCATGCGCAGCTACAAGCCGAACACCCGCCCCGCCGCCAGGCCGTTCACCGACGAGGAACTGAGCTCCATCCGCCTGCCCACCCTCGTCCTGCTGGGCAAGCGCAGCGCCCTGCTCCGCCCGCGCCACGTCCTCCAGCGGGTCACCGCGCTGATCCCGGGAGTCCGGGCCGAGATCGTGCAACGAGCCGGCCACGGCCTCAACCTGGAACGCCCCGACCTGGTCAACGAACACCTGCTGCAGTTCATCACCTCCACCCGGCAGGAGACCCGGAGCTGACGGTCGGCCTCCGCCGCCGGGTTGGTGGGTGACGGCGGGCCGTCGTAGGTGGGGAAGATCCCGCCGGTCCTTTTGTGGGAGCGCGGCAGGGCGCGCCCACACGGACATGATCAAGCTTCCGGTCTGGCATCGTGAGCAGGATCTCGAACTGGCCGAGCAGTACGTCCGTGCGGCCATCAAGATCAGCGACCATCACGAGGAGCTGTTGTGACCACCGCCTCTCCCTCCCCGTCTCCTGAGTTCGCGGCCCGGCTCGCGGCCGACGCTGAATCCGCAGGCATCACCGGCTTCGTCGCCGCCGCCGTGATCAACCACGAAGGTCGGGTCCTGCTCGTGCGTCGCAACCCCGGCGACTACCTGGGCGGCCTGTGGGAGGTTCCCTCCGGGACGGTCGAAGAGGGGGAGGGGATTCTGGGCGCCCTGCACCGCGAGACCAGCGAGGAGACTGGTCTGACGATCCATCAGATTATCGGCTACGTCGGCCACTTCGACTACCGGAACAGTCGAGGCGGCACCACTCGCCAGTTCAACTTCGCCGTCACCGTGGAGAAGGCCGAGCCCGTCGTCCTCACCGAGCACGACGCCTACCAGTGGGCCCTACCCGGCGAGTTGCCCGAGGTGAGTGACGCCGTGCGCGAGTTGCTCGCTCGCTGACACGCGCCGCGGAGGTCGCGGAAGGGCTGCCCTCGACTGGGTGGCCCTTCTGCTCGTTTCACGCGGTTGAACAGCGTGTTCGCCGACTCGCCACCCCCGAAATGCGGTGTCGCGTTTCCGCCAGCGCCGGTGTCCCGCTCGCGAGAGAGTCGGCGACGGTTCGTGTTCCTGATCGCGGACCTGCTCGTCTGGCACTTCGCGAAAGGCACAGCGCATGCACGTCGTCCCCGGGCTCAAGGTCCTGTACTTCGGAACTCCGGTGGTGCTGATCAGCTCACTCAACGAGGACGGTACGGCGAACCTCGCGCCGATGTCCTCGGTGTGGTGGCTGGGCCAGTCCTGCATGCTCGGTCTCGGCAACAACGGCCAGACCACCGCGAACCTGCTGCGAGAAGGCGAGTGCGTGCTCAACCTGCCCTCGTCGGCGATGGTCGATGCCGTCGACCGGATCGCGCTCACCACCGGGAAGCCGACCGTGGCGGACTACAAGGTGAAGCAGGGCTACCGGTACGAGCCGGACAAGTTCTCGGTCGCACAGCTGACCGAACAGGCGTCGGACCTGGTCCGAGCCCCCAGGGTCGCGGAATGCCCGGTCCAGCTGGAGTGCAAGGTCGTCTCGGCCCACCCCTTCGGCGGTCCCGAGCCGCACGCCACCGCCTTCGAGGTCGAGGTCCTTCGCGCCCATGTCGAGGAGGACCTCGTCATCCCCGGGACGCACTACGTGGACCCGCTCGGCTGGGACCCGCTGATCATGAAGTTCTGCGAGTTCTTCGGCGGGGGAGACAACGTTCACCCGTCGAGGCTCGCCGAGGGCTGGAACATGCCGCACCAGCTCCAGTCGGCGACCGTCTGAACTGCTCTTTTGTTCGTCCTCCTACCAGAGGGTGGCCGGCCCCGAGAGGACCCAGCCGGCGTCGGTGGGCTTGACCCAGAAGCTCAATGACACCTCGATGATCCGTGCGCGGTAGGTGATCTCGACGTAGAAACCGGTGCCTTCGTGGCCCCAGTGGAAGTCCGCGAGATCGAGTTCGCGGAGCCAGGACAAGTCCTGGTCCCACCCGTCGGCAGCAGGGCTGCCGTTTGTCTCGTCCTTGTCCTCGTCCTTGTCCTCGTCGGCGTTCGTCTCGACCGAGCCGGCCCATAGTGACTTGAGCACATGCCGGACCGAGGTGTGATCGACGAGTTCCACGGCCTCGGGGATCCGCTCGGTTCGGAGCAGACTGAAGTAGCGACAGACGACTGCTTCGACGTCGGCTTTGGCAGGGCGCTCCGTCCAGATCTTCACCGTGGGATCTTAAGGGAGCGTCGGACGGATCTCGCCCTCAGCACGGGAAGTCGGCCGGTCCGACTTCCCGTGCTGCGAAAGCCCCATGTGCTGCCTGCGCTCCTCCGCGTCGCTTCAGCGCGCCGGCCCGATCCCCTCCGGGAGGGCGGCCACCACGAGGGCGACGGCTTCCTCCGGCGTCTCGGTGCGCGCGAGCAGCTCGCCGTCGTTCCATACCCCGTACAGCCCCTCGTCGTACGGGCAGATGACGTACCCGATCCGGGCCTTCCTCCTCCAGAACTCCTCGACACTGGTGGAGAACCAGAGGTTGAAGTGGCTGTTGACCGGCATCAGCTGCCGGAGCACCGGCTGGGCGTACGCCGCCGCCAGCAGCGCGTGGGCACGCGGGTGCCGGTCGTATGGCGGGTTGTGGACGCGGTCGAGCTTGACGAGCCACGTCAACTCGACGGCACCGAACGGCTCCCGCTCGTGGGCGAGGGCCCAGGGCCTGAAGCGGATGAACGGGGCGCGCGCCCGGGTCTCCTCAAGCCCCGCGCCGCCCGTCCACGCCGCCGTCGCCCTGACCACTTCGGCCAGGTCCGAGGTCCACCCACAGGCCAGGGGCGCACGGTAGCCCTGGAGTCTCACCCGGAAGGTCCGCTGCCCCTCGTCGGGCGGACACACCACCACGCGCCGGCCGCTCCCCGCGTCGACGTACTCCGCGAGTCGACCCCACCGCCCGTCCAACTCGGGCAGGGCGAGCCCGAGTTCCTCGGCGGTACGCCCCAGCGCAGCCTGGAGGGCCCCGTCATCGTCCCAGCCACCCTCGCCAAGCCCCGCCTCGAAGTTCATCACCCCAGTCTGCCCACATCACTGCCGCCTGGTGGCCGTTTCTTGCCGATAACCACTGCCATGGCCTCGGCGATGACGGGCGCCTTCGTGGTAGGTGGGCTACCGACCGCGGCGGTTGTCCTCCCAGTCGTCGAACCAGCGGAGCCAGATGGGCGTGCCGACACCGCGGTGCCACTGGTTGCGAGCGGCTTCCTCCAGCTCCGGGGTCGTCAGACCCTCCTCGTGTTCCAGCCAGTCGATGTACCACTCACCGAAGCCGGCCGGTCGTCCCGCATCCGTCAGCAGCGGGCTGAGGCGATCGCAGGTCGGCCGCCCGTCGAACCACATGCTGCCGCGGTCCGAACCGCTGATGATGAGCAGGGTGCTGAAGTTGTGGCCATGGCCCGCCAGAAACACACCGCCCGTGACCCGGTCCCGCTCCGCCGCCTCCACGGCCTCGTTCCGAGCGTCCCGGGCGGCCGCGAAGTCGGCAGGGTCGGCATAATCCTCTTCCCGCACGAACTTCTCCCACACCTCGTCACTCGCCGCCAGTGCGGTGTCGTGATCGGGGAACGGCACGTGCAGCCGCTCCAGTTGGGTGTCCGCGTCCCCTGCCCAGTGCCACCCGTGGGGTCCCTGCCGCAACTCCCTGGGCCACCGCCCACCCGCACTCACCCGCAGCAGGAACTCCCGGTAGTCCGCCGGAAACGTGATCCCGAACTGCCGCTCCGCCTCCACCACCTGGATTTCGGCCAGCGGCGCAGCCAGCTCATCCCCCGCCCCGCTCCACGCCTGCTCCTCGCGCACCGCGAGTACCCGCCCCCGGACGTCGTCCCAGTCAATGCTCCGCATGATCGGCCAGGATATGACCTTGGTGTTTTATGGCCATGGCGGCAGGGGTGTATGTGTGAGTCGGGACTCGGAGGTGGGGTGTGAGCAAGGACGAGGGTGTGGTCCTGCTGAAGGAGCTGGCGGACTGAACGGAGGCGGTGCGGGCTGTCGACCCCCCTGGTGAAGGGGGCCGACAGCCCGTGTCGGGTGGACTGGCCCTACTGGCCGAGGAGTCGGGTCGCGTCCTGGGCGGCGAGGGCGAGGGCCTTGTCGAGGGCTTCGGTGTTACGTCCGCCGGCGTTGGCGATGGGGCCCTTGCCGCCGGCTCCGCCGCCGACGGCGCGGGCGGCCGCGGTGAGGAGTCGGCCGGCCTGAGTGCCGGTGGCGTGGAGGCTGCGGGTGATGGCGGCGGCGAGGAGGGCCTTGCTGTTGTGTTCGGTGCCGAGGATGACGATGGCGTGCTCGCTGCCGAGGAGGTCGGCGGTGTTGGTGGCGAGGGTGCGGAGTTCGTCCGGGCCGAGGCCGGTCACCTTCTCGGTGACGATCCGGCCGCCGGGGACGGTGCGGGCGGTGGCGGCGAGTTGCTGGGCGCGGGTGTGGAGCTCGGTTTCGCGGAGGCGGGCGAGTTCCTGTTGGGCGGTGGTGAGGGCGCCGAGGCGCTTGCGGAGGGCGTCGGGGGCGTCGTGTGGGCGGGTGCCGAGGAGGGTGGAGAGTTCTTCGAGGAGGCGGCGTTCGGTGTCGTGGTAGGTGAGGGCGTCGCGGCCGGTGAGGGCTTCGATGCGGCGCAGGTTGGAGCCGACGGAGGCTTCGCCGAGGATGCGGACGGGGCCGGCGTTCGATCCGTGGGGGACGTGGGTGCCGCCGCAGAGTTCGCGGGAGAAGTCGCCGATGTCGACGATGCGGACGTGGTCGCCGTACTTCTCGCCGAACAGGGCGGTGGCGCCGGCGGCCTCGGCTTCGGAGCGGGAGGCGTGCCAGATGCGGACTTCGGGGTCGTCGAGGAGGTGGTCGTTGACGAGGGCCTGGATGACGGCGAGCTGGGCGGGGTCGACGGCGGAGAAGTGGGCGAAGTCGAAGCGCAGGCGGCCGGCGTTGACGAGGGAGCCGTGCTGGCGGGCGTGGTCGCCGAGGGTGCGGCGGAGCATGGCGTGCAGGACGTGGGTGGCGGAGTGGGAGCGGGCGACGGCGCCGCGGCGCGGGCCGTCGACGAGGGCTTCGGCCTGCTCGCCGGTGCGGATCTCGCCTTCGCGGATGCGGACGGTGTGGATGTGGAAGCCCTCCAGGCCGAGCCTGGTGTCCAGGACGTCGAGGAGCGCACCGTCGGTGGTGCGGATGGTGCCGGTGTCGCCGACCTGGCCGCCGGACTCGGCGTAGAACGGGCTGCGGTCCAGGACCAGTTCGAGCGTGCTGCCCTGGTCGGCGCCGGGCACGACGGTGCCGTCGGCGATGAGGCCGAGGACGGTGGCCTCGGTGCCGAGGCGGTCGTAGCCGGTGAAGTCGGTGCGGCCGTGGCGGGAGGACAGCTCGCGGTAGGCGTCCTGGCGGCACAGGGCCTCGGCGGTCTTGGCCTTGCCGCCGGTCTTGGCGCGCTTCTGCTGCTCGGCGAGCAGGGTGGTGAAGCGGTCCTCGTCGACGGTCAGTCCGGCGTCGCGGGCGGCCTCGATGGTGAGCTCGACGGGGAAGCCGTAGGTGTCGTGCAGTTCGAAGGCGGTCTCCCCGGTGAGGGTGGTGGATCGGTTGTCGCGGCTGCGGGTGACGGCGGCGTTGAGCAGCCGGGTGCCCTGGGTGAGGGTGCGGGTGAAGGACTCCTCCTCGGCGGTGACGACCTGCTCGATGAGGCTTGCCTGGTGGGTGAGTTCGGGCCAGACGTCGCCGAGGTTGGCGATGACGCTGGTGGTGGCGGGGGCGAGGACGGGGTGGTCGATGCCGAGCAGGCGGGCGTGGCGGATCGCGCGGCGCATCAGGCGGCGCGTTCGCTCGGAGTTGTCCTTCAGAGCAAAACCGAGAGCACGGAACGGCGATGGCCCGGGCCGCTGTGCGGGCCGGGCCGTCGTTTGCCTTGGTGGGGGGGTGGGGTCAGGGGGTGGGGCGGAGGGTGGCGGTGGTGGTGCGGGCTAGCCAGACGCCTAGGAGGGCTTGGAGGAGGCTGATCAGGAGGGTGGCGGTGATCATCAGGGAGGCGAGGGGTGGGAGGCCGGCGAGGGCGGCGAGGGTGCGGGCGGTGCCGGCTACGGCTTCGCCGGTGGCGGTGCGCCAGAGGAGGGGGGTGGCCCAGCCGGCGAGGGCGGCTGTGGTGGCGGTGAGGACGGCGGTGCGGGCTCGTTGGCCGCGCAGGGCGGTGGTGGTGCCGAGGGCGAGGCCGCAGAGGAAGGGGAGGTACCAGAGGGACCAGAGGGAGCCGAGGGCTATGACGGTGGTGGCAGTGAGGGTGAGGAGGAGGGGGAGGAGGGGACGGAAGGTGGGGGAGTGGTGTTGGGGGGTCGTCATGGTGGTCAGGCTCCCGGTCGCAGGGTCCACACCTTGGTGGAGGCGGGTTGGTCGGCGGCCATCAGGAGCGGAGGGTTCCGGCCCTCCCACCAGTAGGGGATGAAGTTCCGGTACCAGGGTGAGGCCGGGTTCTCGCTCTGGCCGCCGGGGTAGACGGCCTGCGCGGTGGCGGTGTCCGGGCCCTTCCAGTCGACGACCATGCGCCAGCTCGGGCCGAAGGTGGAGTTCATGCCGCCGTCGGCTGCGTTGACCGTCCAGCGGTCGCCCTCGGCGGGCTTGGGGCCGTAGCCGAGGGCTTCGGCGCCGGTGAGGGAGGGGATCTGCCGGGTGTGGACGCGGTCCCAGGTCCAGGTGGCGGGGTCGTTGCCGAGGTCCTGGGACAGTTCGGAGACGGCCTGGGCGAACGCGGTCCGCATGGCGTCCGTCGCGGTGCGGGTCGGGCCGCCGGGGGAGGTGAAGGCCGGGTTGGTCGGGTCGTGCAGGGTCCAGGCTTCGAGGTTCTCGTCGAGGCTGGGCAGTGCGCTGGAGACCTTGAGGTACAGGCGGTCGCGTTCGACCGGCACCTTGGCGTGGTCCCACCAGGGCTGGAAGGTGGTCTCCAGGTAGTCGTTCCAGAAGGTCCACCAGATCGGCCCGCCGGCGACGCCGGGTTTCATGGTGTGGTCCCAGCGGTTCAGGACGTCGAGGGCGGCCTGTTGGCGGGGGTCGAGCTTCTGGTCGGCCAGGGCGGTCTTCAGGTGCGGCAGGATGACGGTGGCGAGGTAGTCCGTGACGTCGTTCTGCAGGGTGGTGAAGTCCGCGCTGGTCATCGCCTGGTGGCTCTCCAGGTACTGGTAGATCCGGTTGGCCCGGTAGCCGTTGTCGAAGGCGTTGAGCGTGGTGCCGATGTAGTACGGGTAGTCGGCGGAGACGGGGCGCTGGTTGGCCGTCGCGACCACGTGGTTCGGCGGGTTGTGGACCTGCGGGGTGGCGTCGAAGGGGATGGCGCCGACCACGTCGTACTCGCCGGTGCCGGGCATCGGGAACCAGGGGTTGCCGCCCTTGGTGAGGGGGAAGTACCCGGCGGCGACCACGCCGATGTTGCCGCCGCCGTCGGCGTAGGCGAAGTTGAGCGTGGGGGCGTGCCAGTCGGCGAGCGCGGTGCGGAACTCCTGGTAGTCGCGGGCCTTGTTGACGGAGAGCAGGACGGCCAGGTCGGGGGAGGGGATGTTGCCCATCCAGCTGACCGAGGTGGTCTGCCCGGCCCTGGTCAGGACCGGCCCGTGCACGGTGAGGTCCACGGCGAGGTGTTCGGTGTCGCCGCCCCGGACCGGGATGGTGTACTCCACCCGCTGCATCGGGTGCCACGCGTTGTTCCAGAAGTACTGGCCGGGGTGGTCGGGGCTGGTCTGCTCGCTGTAGAAGACCGTCGACTGGTTCTGCCCGTCCGTCAGGGACCAGGAGATGTTGGCGTTGCGGCCGATCAGCACGCCGGGCATGCCGGCCATGCTGGCGCCGGTGACGTCGGTCTCCGGCGAGGACAGCGCGATCTGGTACCAGTACGAGGGCAGGGTCATCGGCAGGTGCGGGTCGCCGGCGAGCATCGCGTTGCCGCCCGCCACGGCCGGGCCGTTCGCCGCCCAGGCGTTGCTGTCCGGGAAGGTGTGGACCTGGGTGGCCGGGAGCGCGCGGATGGTGTCCAGCAGGGCGTGGGCCGCGGTCGCCTCCCCGGCGGGGTCGGGCTTCCCGCTGGGGGCGACGGGCGCGGGGCGCGGCTCCGACCGGTTGGCGGCGGCTTGGCCGTCGGGCCCGGCGGTGTTGACGTTCGCGGGCAGCGGCGCGATGCCGAGGTCGCGGTACGGCCCGACGTCGTACGGCCGCTGGTCGTTGGGCGCGTGGACCGGGAACCAGTCCATGGTGCGCTCCTCGCCGAGGGACTCCCGGAAGATCGCGTAGTCCAGCGGGGTGCTGGTGAAGTCCATGCTCTGGGTGAGGAGTTCCTGGATGACCAGGCTGTCGACCGGCGTCCAGTCGGCCGGGTAGACCCCGGTGAGGGAGAAGATCGCCGGCCACTGCCCGTTGTGGCGCAGCTCGGAGATCCAGGCGTTGATCCCCCGGGTGTAGCTGGTGAGGGCGCGGCCCGCCGGGCTGTCGGGCGCGGTGGCGGCCCACGTGGCCTCGGCGGTGCGCAGGAGTCCCATCTGGAGTTCGAAGCGGTCGGACTCGACGCTCCCGGGCCCGTTGAGTTCCGCCAGGCGTCCGCGCCCGGCGCGCCGCTCAAGGTCGAGCTGGGCGAGCCGGAAGCGGGCGTGCAGGTAGCCCTGGGCCTGGAACAGGTCGGTGTCGGAGGCGGCCTTGACGGCGGGGACGCCGTTGTCGTCGAAGGCGACCGTCACCGGCGCGTTCAGGCCCGCCAGGGTGAGGGTCTCGGTGTGCGGGAGTTCGGCGCCGGCGGCGGAGTCCCACGCCCCGGCCCCGGGGACGAGGGCGGTTCCGAGGGCCGGGATGGGCCCGATGCCCAGCGCGAGCAGCGCGAGGACCAGGGCGGAGACTACGGCTGCCACCGCCGCGTGGGTGGCTGTGCGTATGCGCCGCGGCAAGTTGACTCCAGGGGTGCGAGGTTGGGCGGGTGCGGTGGGGCGAGGGGGGTGATACCGGGGCCGGGGCTCAGGGCGCCGTCAGGACCAGAAGTCGGCCATCGTGCGGTGGATGCCCTCGACGGTGGCCCGGAGCTCGGGGTGCCCGGGGGCCGAGCCGTAGACGGTGCCGATCAGCCACTCGGTGCCGGCCCGCCAGTCGGCCCGCCAGGACGGGTCGATCCGGGCGTCCACCAGGTCCACCCCGGGGAGGTGCTGGAGGCCGTCGAGCACCTCGGCGGGGCCGGGGGCGAGGCCGTCGGCGGGCGGGGAGAGGAAGTACTGGAACGCCACCTTCGGGCAGCCTGCGCCCAGGGCGAGCACCGGCTCGGGCGGGTCGAACGCGCCGAGTGCCAGCCGGAGGGCGAGGACGAGCAGGTCCGTCCCGGCGGAGCGCTTGAGGACGTCCGAGACGTGCCCGCCCAGGCGGCCGTTGACCTCGATCAGCCGCGGCCCGTCGGGGGTGAACTTGATCTCGGTGTGGGTGACGCCCTCGCGGATGCCGAGCGCCCGCAGCGCGCGCTGCTCCAGGGCCACGACCTCGTCGGCCAGGCCGGCGGGGAGCAGGGCCGGGGTGAAGTAGCCGGTCTCCCGGAACGGGGGAGCCAGTGGCAGCTTGCCGGTGACCGCGACGGTGCGGATCTCGCCGTCGCGGATCGCGGACTCGACCGAGACGTAGTCGCCCCAGAACTCCCCCACCACGGTGGGGTCGCTGACCAGGTACTCCTCCAGCACGAACACCGCCGGGCTCGCCGCGCCCTCGGTGAACTCGGCGTACCGGTCGGCTAGTTCGGCGGCGCTGCGGACCAGGCAGGTGTCCACGCTGCCGGCCCCCGAGCGGGGCTTGAGGACGGCGGGCAGCCCGGTCGCGGCGAGGGCCGGGCCGAGGTCGGCGGCGGAGTGGACCGTCCGGCAGGCGGTGGCCTGTACGCCCGCCGCCGCCAGGGCCTCGCGCTGGCGGAACTTGTCGACCAGGACCTCGACGGTGGCCCGGTCGTGGAACGGCAGGCCGCACCGCGCGGCCACGGCGGCCGCCGTCCGGAGCAGGTGGTCACTGAAGGTGATCACTCCGGCGGCGCCGAACTCGGCGGCCCGGTCGCACAGTTGCTCCTCGGTCAGGCCGGCCGTGTCCACCACGGTGGCCGACTTCGGCAGCTGGGCCAGGTCGGCGGCCACCTTCGGGTCGCCGAGGTCGCCGAGGAAGACCGCCGTGCACAGCCGCCGCCCGGCGGTCAGGACCCCGCGCGCGGTGGCCGATCCCCGGCCGTAGACGACCAGCAGCACCGGGGGAGAAAGGGACGCCGGGGACGAAGGGGGCGCCGGGTTCGAGCCGCCCATGTCAGCGCTCCTGCGGCTGGTTCGGGCTGAACGCCGCGCGCTCGGCGGCGACGGAGCGGTGCTCCCAGGCCTCCCGGTCGCGCAGGTAGAGCGGCCGGTCGGCGACGATGGCCCGGGTCTCGGCCGAGCCCGCCGAGAGCCGCCACCGCACCGAGCCGGTGACGGGCGCCGAGCAGACCTCGATGAACGCCTGGCTGGCCCGGCGCAGTTCGCCGAACCAGCGGCCCTCCAGCGCCTCGCGGACCCACAGCTGCTCCTGGTTCAGCTTCTCCCGCAGCAGCTCGGCGGAGAGGGTGGCCGTCTCCAGGTGGCGGCGCGAGCGCAGCAGCAGCCAGGCGGCGGGCATCTCGCGGATCTCCAGCACCTTCGGGCCGTGGCCCAGGTGTTCGAGCCCGCTGTACCGGCCGAGGCCGTGCGCGCCGACCAGGTGGTTGAGGGTGTCGATCAGCTCGGTCAGCGGCAGCCGGCGGCCGTCCACCGCGACCGGACGGCCGGCCTCGAAGGCGACCTCGACGGCCTCCGGGGCCTCGGCGGGGCGCAGCGCGCTCCACTGGTAGAGCCGCTCGGGCACGGCGTGGTCCTCGGGGTCGTCGAGGATCCCGGACTCGAACTCCCGGCACCACAGGTTGGAGTCGCCGCTGACCAGCCGCTCGCTCAGCTGCTCCAGGCCGGCTTCCTTGAGCTCGTGCATCTTCTGGTCCCGGTCCACCGGGTCCAGGTCGTACGGGCTGCCGTAGCGCCCGGCGAAGCCGAGCAGTTCGAGGGCGCCGTTGAGCCGGCGCAGGGTGTTCTGGGAGCGGTTGGCGGTGTGCAGCACGGTGGTGGCGCCGAGTTCGCGGGCGGTGTCGACGGCGACCTTGGCGATCAGCGGGCGGCTGAGCGAGGAGCTGACCGGGTGGGTGTCGAGGTAGACGGCGTGCGCGGCGATGGCCGGGCGGACGTAGTCCTCGGCGAACTCCTGCCGGCCGTCGACCAGGTGCAGCCGGATGCCGAGCCGGTCGGCGATGCGCTGCTTGTGCTCGCTGCTCTCGTCCTCGCCGAGGTCGACGCTGACGGCGTGGACGTTGCGGGCGCCGGCCCGGGCCAGGCGGTGCAGCAGGTAGCTGCTGTCCAGCCCGCCGCTGAACAGGGTGACGACGGGGGCCGACGGATCGCGGGCGATCGCGTCGAGCTCGCCGAAGGAACGGACGACCTGGGGAGTCACCGCGATCCCTCCGTTCCCTGCTCGGCCAGGGCGGCGGTGAAGGCCGTCACCGTGGGCTCGTCGTACATCAGGTGCATCGGGACCTCGACGCCGAGCAGCGTCTCCAGCCTGCGGGTGGCGCGGACCACCTTGAAGGAGTCCCCGCCGATCTCGAAGAAGTCGTCGTCCGGGCCGATGGCGGGCAGTCCGAGGACCTCGCACCAGACCGTGGAGACGGTGGCGGCCACGCCGTCGCCGGGCGGTGCTTGCGGTTCGTCGGTGACGGTGGGCAGGACGGCCCCGGCCCGCTCGGTCAGCAGGGCGCGGTCCAGCTTGCCGTTGGCGGTCAGCGGCATCGAGTCGACGGTGGCCAGCGACGCCGGGACCATGTACGAGGGCAGGGCGCCGCGCAGCGTCTCGCGCACGGCGGCGGTGACGCTCGCGGGCTCGGCGCCGGGTGCGAGCACCAGGAAGCCGACCAGCCGGGCGTCGCTGCCGCGGCCGTGGGCCACCACGGCCGCCTGCCGGACCTCGGGCACCCGCAGGGCGGCGGACTCGATCTCGCCCAGTTCGATCCGGTAGCCGCGGATCTTCACCTGGAGGTCGACCCGGCCCAGGAACTCCAGGCCGCCCACCGGGTGGGTACGGACCAGGTCGCCCGAGCGGTAGAGCGGGCCGGGGCCGTCGCCGAGGTGGTCCGGGACGAAGCGCTCCGCGGTGAGCTCGGGCCGGTTGAGGTAGCCGAGGGCGAGGCCCTCGCCGCCGATGTAGAGCTCGCCGGGCTCGCCGTCCGGCACGGGCTTGCCGTCCTCGTCGAGGATCCACAGGGTGGTGTCCTCGATGGCCGGGCCGATGTAGACGGTGTCCAGGCCGGGGTCGCGCGGGGGCACCCAGGCGGTGCAGTAGATGGTGCACTCGCTCGGCCCGTAGAGGTTGGTGAGCGGCGCGGTGGACTGGGCGTGGAAGCGGCGGACCAGCTCGGGCGCGAGCGGCTCGCCGCCGGTGAGGACGCGCCGCAGGCCGTCGAAGCGCTCCTCGGGCCCGCGGGCCAGCAGGAACAGCTCCAGCAGCGAGACCACGCAGTAGAAGATGGTGATGTCGGCCGCGCGGATGGTCTCGGCGAGGTAGTCGGCGTCGCGCTGGCGGCCGGGGGCGGCGATGACGATGGTGGTGCCGGTGATCAGCGGCCAGTACACCTCGATCAGGAACATGTCGAAGCTGCACGCGGTGTGGTGCAGCATCCGGTCGTCCGGGCCGAGTCCGTGGCCGCGCTGGAGCGCCCGCAGGCGGGTGGTCACCGCGCGGTGCGGGATCAGCGAGGCCTTCGGCCGGCCGGTGGAGCCGGAGGTGTAGATGACGACCGCGGGCTGCTCGGCGAGGTCGGCCGCCGGCTCGAACGGGACGGCCGGGCGGGCCGCCGCGCACTCGTCGACGGTGACGATCTCGGTGCCCGTCAACTCGGGGAAGCGGGAGCGCAGTTCGGGGGTGGTGATCAGCAGCCGGGGCGTGCAGTCGGCCAGCATGTCGAGGGTGCGGGCGACCGGGTCGTTGACGTCGAAGGCGACCTGGGCGGCGCCGGCCAGGATCACCCCGGCCACGGCGACCACGAAGTCGGCCGAGCGCTCCAGGTAGACCGCGACCCGCTCGCCCGGGCGCACCCCCCGCTCGCGCAGCAGCGAGGCGACCCGCACGGTGCGGTCCCTGAGCTCGCCCGCGAGCAGGACCCGGTCGCCGTCGACCACGGCGGGCTGCGCCGGGTCGGCCTCCCAGCGGGAGAGCAGCAGGGTGTCGAGCCGTCGTTCGCCGTCGTCGAGAATCGTGGCCGTAGAGCTAGCCATGGAGGTTGTGTCCAATCGGTGTGGTCGGTGCAGGGGCGTCCCGGCGGCCGGGGGCCGCCCGGGCGCCGGGTGGTTGTCTGGGGGGCGTGCGCCCACGCGGAGGATCCCGAACACGAGGGCTCCGGGGCCCCGG
>NZ_JBHWIO010000025.1:13086-59767 GCF_042732075.1 Kitasatospora sp. NPDC059812 | reverse complement strand
TGCCCACCAGGGGGGCCCTCTCGCCCCCGGGGGGGGGGGGGCCCCCGGGGGGGGGGGGGGGGGGGGGGGCGGGGGGGGGGGGGGCCGGCGGGCCCCGCCGGTTGGTTCACTGGTCGGCGTCGGCCAAGGCGTCGGAGCCCGAAGCGTCGGCGTCGGCGGCCAGGGCCGGGCCGATGGCCGCGGTGAGGTCGCGGACCGTGGAGGAGTCGAAGAGCAGCTCGATGTCGAGCGAGCAGCCGAGTTCCGCCTCCAGCCGGGAGACCAGTCGCAGGGCGCGCAGCGAGTCGCCGCCCAGCTCGAAGAAGTCGTCGTCCAAACCGACCTCGGGCAGGGCCAGGACCTCGCGGAACAGCCGGGCCACCAGCGCCTCGTGGTCCGCCGTGCCGCTCGGCCCGCCGCTCGGCGCGGCCTCGTCGGCGAACCCGGCCGGGGTGGGTAGGGCGAGCAGGTCGGTCTTGCCGGCCGGGGTGAGCGGCAGTTCGGCGAGGACGGTGACCGCCTCGGGGACCATGTACGAGGGCAGCGAGCGCCGCAGCCCGGCCTGGACGCCGGGGGCGTCGAGCGGGGCGCCCCGGTCGGCGGGCACCACCCAGGCGACCAGGCGGCCCTCCCGGACGGCGACCGCGGCGGCCGCCACCTCGGGCAGGGCCAGCAGGACCTGCTCGATCTCGCCGGGCTCGATCCGGTAGCCGCGCAGCTTGAGCTGGCGGTCCATCCGGCCGAGCAGCTCGATCCGGCCGTCGGGCAGGCGGCGGGCGTGGTCGCCGGTGCGGTACATCCGGCCGCCCGTGAACGGGTCGGTGACGAACCGCTCGGCCGTCAGCTCGGGCCGCTGCCAGTAGCCCTGGGCGACGCCGTCGCCGCCGATGCACAGCTCGCCGACGCAGCCGACCGGCAGCAGTTCGCCGTCCACGGTGTCCAGCACGTGCAGCACGGTGTTGGCGATCGGGCGGCCGACGGTGACCCGGGTGGTGTCGGCGGTGATCCGCTCGACGCTGGAGTAGACGGTGGTCTCGGTCGGCCCGTACATGTTCCACACCGACTCGCCGCGCTCGGCCAGTGGCGCCGCCAGGTCCGCGGGGAAGGCCTCGCCGCAGCTGTAGAGCCGGGGCCGGCCGGCGCCCTGCCAGTCGGAGTCGAGCAGCGCCCGGTAGCGGGACGGGGTGGCCTGGAGCGCGGTGATGCCGTGCTCGACGCTGTAGCGGTCGAGTTCGCGGCCGCTCAGCCCGAGCGCCTGGCCGCCCACGTGCACCGTCGCGCCGACGGCGAGCGGCACCAGCAGCTCGGCCAGCGAGGTGTCGAAGCTGAGCGTGGTGAGGGCGAGGAAGCGGGTGTCGCCGTCGAGGCCGGGGTGGCGGCGGGCCAGGCTGTCCACCAGGTTCGCCAGCGCCCGGTGGCCGACGGCGACGCCCTTGGGGCGGCCGGTGGAGCCGGAGGTGAACATCAGGTAGGCGAGGCCGTCCGGGGCGGCGCCCGGCAGGTCTGCGGAGGTCTCCTGGAGCGTCAGGTCGGCGGCGGCCAGGTCGGCGGCGGCCAGGTCGACGGCGGCGCCGTCCCAGCCGGCCAGCGCGGGCGCGCCGGTCGCGTCGGTGAGCACCACGGCCGGGGCCGCGTCCGCCAGGACGAGGCCGATCCGCTCCACCGGGTGGGCCGGGTCGAGCGGGACGAACGCGGCCCCGGCCCGGGCGACGGCCAGCATCGCGGTCACCAGGTCGGCGCTGCGGCCCAGGCAGACGCCCACCCGGTCGCCGGCGCGCACGCCGCGCGCGGCCAGCTGCCGGGCCAGGGCGTTGGCCCGCCGGTCGAGCTCGCGGTAGCTGTACCGGGTCTGCTGGTCGACCACCGCCGGGTGGTCCGGGCGGCTGCGGACCGCGTCGTCGATCAGCCCGGACAGCAGGGCCGCCGGCTCGGCGCGGTCGATCTCGCTGCCGTTCCAGGTGTCGAGCTGGCGGGCGCGGGCCGCTTCAGGGACGGCGAGCAGCTCGCGGACCGGGCGGCCGGGCTGCGCGGCGATGCGGGTCAGCACCGCGACGACGTGGTCGAGCAGCGCGGCGGTCTCCTCCGGGGTGATCCGCCCGGCGTCCACCACCGCCTGGAGCTGCATCTCGGCGGCGGCCCGCACGACCAGGGTGACCGGGTAGTTGGTCCGGGTCTCGTAGCGGACGTCGCTGACCGTGACGGCGCCGTGGGAGAGCACCGCCTCGGTGCGGTCCGGGTAGTTCTCGACCACCACGACGGTGTCGAACAGCGGCACGCCGGGCGCGGTCTCGGCCCAGCGCTGGATGTCGGTCAGCGGGGTGTGCTGGTGGTCCAGCAGCGGGTGGCGGGTCGTGGCGTGGCGGGCGAGCCACTCGTCGCCGGGCAGCTCCCGGTCGATCCGCACCCGCACCGGGACGGTGTTGATGAACATCCCGAGCATCTGGTCCGCCCGGTCCAGGTCGACGGGGCGGCCCGAGACGGTCACGCCGACCACCACGTCGTCGCGGCCGGAGCAGCGCGCGACCGTCCCCGCCCAGGCGGCCTCGACCAGGCTGCTGAGCGTGGTGGCCTTGCCGGCGGCCAGCCGCCGCAGCGCGGTGACGGTCTCGGCGGGCAGCTCGGCCCGCACCGTGCGGAAGTCGCCGGACGGCTTGGCGCCCGGGCGCACGCCCGGCAGGCTCAGCGTCGCCGGCTCGCGGTAGCCCGCCAGGTAGCCGGTCCAGAACGCGCGGTCGCGCTCGGCCTCCTGACGGCCCAGCCAGGCGATGTACTCGCGGAAGGCGGGCGGCGCGGGCGCCTCGGCGGCGTCACCGGAGAGTCCGGCGGTGACCTCGGCCAGCAGCAGCGCGGCGGACCAGCCGTCCAGCAGCAGGTGGTGGTACGTCCACACCACCAGGTGCTCGTCGGGCAGGCGCAGTACCAGCAGCCGCATCAGCGGCGGCCGGGCCAGGTCGAAGCGCTCGCGGGCGCGCTGCTCCAGCTCCTCGGCGACGGCGCGCTCCCGGGCCGGCTCGTCCAGCCCGGACAGGTCGCGGAACTCGATCGGCAGGTCCGCCTTGGGCAGCACCACCTGGTGCGGGGTGCGGATCCGCTCGCGGACGAAGGCCGTGCGCAGCACCGGGTGCCGGGCGATCGCCCGCTGCCAGGCGGCTCCCAGCTCGGCCAGGTCCAGTTCGCCGCGCACCCGGAAGGTGGTCAGCTCGACGTACAGGCCGTGCTCGGGGGAGGTGGTGCTGTGGAAGAGCATCCCCTCCTGGGTCGGCGAGAGCGGGTAGATGTCCTCGATGTCGTTCACTTGGTGTCCTCTCCTGACCGGAACAGGGCGAATACCCGGGCCAGGTCGTCTGCGCTGAGGTCCGCGTCCGAGAACGCCTCGCCCGACCCCTTCGCGGGGGCCGGATCGGGCTCGGTGGGAGCGGTGGGCGGGGCGGGGGTGTCGGACGCCGGTTCGGCGGCGGGCGTGTGGTCCGCGCGCAGCCGGGCGGCGAGCTGTCCGACGGTGGGGTGGGCGAAGAGGTCGCCGGGGGAGACGGTCAGGCCCTGCCGCTGGAGTTCGGCGGTGATCTGGACGATCAGCAGGGAGTCGCCGCCGAGTTCGAAGATGCTGTCCTCGGGGCCGATCCGGGGGACGCCGAGCAGCCGGGACCAGACCGCGGAGATCTGCTCCTCCAGCCCCTCGGGGCCGGTCGCCGGGGCGGCCTGCGGCGCGGAGGGTGCGGCCTGCGATGCGGACGGGACGGGCGCGGCCGGCCCGGTCGCGCGGGGGCTGACCAGCACGTGCGGGAGGTGACGGTTGGCCAGGATCCGGTCGAAGGCCAGCAGGCCCTCCCGGGTCGGGATGCCGCCCTGCGTGTCCGGGCCGGGGGCGTCCAGGCCAGGAGCGTTCGGGCCGGGGGCGGCCGGGGCCGGGCGCAGCACGAAGCCCTCGACGAGCACGGCCGCAGTGCCGTCCGGCCCGGCGACGACCACGTCGACGACCAGCGTGTCGCCCGCCCCGGCGTCACCGGAGCGGCGGTCGACCCGCACCACGGCCTCGGGGCCGAGCGGGCCGAGCACCACCAGGCGGCGGTAGGCGACCGGCAGGTGGCTGCCGGTGCGGGCGGTGACGGCGCCGGTGGCGGTGTCCAGCAGCGCGGGGTGCAGCGGGTGCGCGGCCAGGTCGCCGTGGAACGCCTCGGGCAGGCGCAGCCGCAGCATCGCCTCGCCGCGCCCGTCCTCGCGGACCTCGGTGACGCTCTCCCAGCGCGGCCCGGTGCGCAGGCCGCTGGCGCCGCCGGGCCGCTCCCCGGCGGCGGAGGGCACCGCGACCTGCGGCACCGGGGCGCAGCGGGCCGCGAGGCCGTCGAGGTCCAGGCGCTCGGGGGAGTCGCCCCCGTACGGCGCGATCCGGCCCTGGGCGTGCGGCCTGGACGGCACGGCGCTGGAGCGCACCTCCCACAGGTGCCCGCCGTCGGGCGCCGGACGCAGCCGCAGGGTGACCTCGGGCGGGGCGTCGGCGGGCATCCGCAGCGGGTGGGTGAAGACCGCGTCCAGCTCGACCGGCCCGTCCCCGACCGTCAACCGGTGGCCGGCGACGGCGAGTTCGAGCAGCGCGGTGCCGGGCAGGACGGGGACGTCGCCGATCCGGTGCTCCTCGGCCGGCCAGACGCTCTGCTCGGTGCGGCGCAGCCGCAGCTCCACCGTCCCGTCCGGCTCCGCCCGGCGGGCGTCGAACAGGGCGTGGTCGAGCACCTCGCCGCCGTCGAGCCAGTCGCGCAGGCCGGACCGCAGCGCCATGCCGGTCTGCGACCAGCGGTCCCAGCCGATCGACACGGCGGCCCGGGTGCCGGCGGCGAAGCTGTCCAGGAAGGCGTTGGCGCCGGTGTAGTCGGCCTGGCCGACCGCGCCGGTGAGCGCCAGCACCGAGGAGCAGAGCACCAGCACCGGCCGGTCCACGGCCGTCAGCCGCTCCAGCAGGACGGTGCCGAGCACCTTGGGGGCGAGCACCCGCGCCATCTCCCCGGCGCTGCGCAGCGCGGTGACGCCGCCGCCGGGCACCCCGGCGGCGTGGACCACCCCGGCGATCGGGCCGTACGCGGCCCGGACCCGGTCGAGCGCGGCGCCGAGCGCGGCCTCGTCGGTGACGTCCGCCTGGACGAGGCAGAGCCGGGCGCCGTGCGCGGTCAGTCCGGCGAGGGCCTCGGCCAGCTCCGGCGGGCAGCTCGCGGCGGGCGCCGCGCCCTCGGGGCGCAGGCTCCGCCAGCCGGCGCCGTCGGGGACGGCACGGCGGGTGAGCAGGACGAGCGTCCGGTCGCCGTCCTCGGCGAGGTGGCCGGCCACGGCCAGACCGATCCCGCCCAGGCCGCCGGTGACCAGCCACACGCCGGACGGCGCGGCGGGCTGCGGCCCGGCCGGGTCGGTGAGGACGGGCCGCTCCGGGGCCGGCACCAGGTGCGCCCGGCCGCGGACGGCGGTCAGCGGCGCCGCGGTGTGTCCGGCGCGCAGCTGCGCCACCACGGTCTGCGCCGCCAGGGCCAGTTCCTCGGGCTCCCGGGTCGGGCAGTCCAGGTCGAGGGCCTGGACGGTGACGCCGGGCAGCTCCTGCGGCAGCACCCGCACCGCGCCCAGCCCGGCGGCGGCCTGCGGGGTGCGGGCGGGCTGCCCGTGCACCCCGTGGGCGGCGTCGGTGACCAGCAGCATCCGCAGCGGCCGGCCGGGGAACGCCTCGCCCAGGGCCCGGGCCAGCTGGACCGGGACGGTGAGGGCGCGCAGCGCGCCGTCGGCCGCCTCGCCCGGGGTGGCCCGGTGCAGCGGCGGGGTGTCCAGGGCCCAGCAGGAGAGGACGGCGTCCGGTGCGGTGCCGCGCGCGGCCAGGGCGGCGGCCAGCGCGGGGAAGGCGGCGGGGTCGTCGGCGTCGAGCGTGAAGGGGGCGTCGAGCGTGAGCCCGGTGGGCGCCCCGGCGCGGGCGCGGACCAGGCTGACCTGGGCGCCGGCGGCGGCGAGCTCTCCGGCGACGGCCTCGGCGAGGCCGGACTCGTCGGCGAGCAGGAGCACCGACGACGGGAGCGGGCCGGTGCCGGACGGCGGCAGCGCCTGCGTCCAGGACACGACGTGCAGCCAGTCGTCCACGCCGCTCGCACCGTCGGAAACCTGCGCGGAGGCGGCGGGGCTTTGGAGGGTGGTGGCGGTGGGCTCGGCGGCGGCGGGCTCGAACCAGTGCCGGGTGGGCTCGAACGGGTAGCCCGGCAGCGAGACGTGCCGGCGCCCGGCCCGCTCGCCGAGGGCGGACCAGTCGACCTCGGCGCCCCGCTCCCACAGCCGGGCCAGCGCGGTGAGCCGGGCCGGCGGCTGGTCCGGGGCGGGCGCGGCGCCGCCGAGGGTGGGCAGCGCGGGGCGCCCGGCGCCCAGGGTCCGTACGGCGAAGCCGCTCAGGCCCCGGCCGGGGCCGAGCTCCAGCAGCGGGCCGTCGCCCGGCAGCGCGGCGAGCGCGTCGGCGAAGCGGACGGTGTGCCGCAGCTGGCGCGCCCAGTACTGCGGCGACGCGGCCTCCTCGGCGGTGAGCTCACGCCCGGTCAGGCCGGAAATGAGCGGCACGGCGGGCGCCTGGACGGGCACGGTGGCGACCAGCCGGGCGAACTCCTCCAGCAGCGGTTCGGCGTCCCGGGAGTGGAAGGCGTGCCGCACGGCCAGCTGCCGGGCGGCCACGCCGCGCGCGGCCAGCCGCTCGGCGAGCCGGGCCACCGCCTCGGGGGCGCCGGCCACCACGCAGCGGTCGGGCGCGTTGACGGCGGCCAGCTCCGGCCCAGCCGGGTCGTCCAGCAGGGCGCGCAGCTCCGGCTCGGGCAGCGGGACGCTGAGCATCGCGCCGGGCGCCATGGTGCCCATCAGCCGGCCGCGTTCGGCCACCAGCCGGGCGGCGCCGGGCAGGTCGAAGACCCCGGCGGCGCAGGCGGCCGCGAACTCGCCGACGCTGTGCCCGGCGACTGCGACCGGCCGGATGCCGAGCCCCGTCCACCACGCGGTGAGCGCGTACTCCACCGCGAACAGGGCCGGCTGGGCGGTCTCGGTCCGGTCGAACAGGTCCGGGTGGGCCGGGTCGAGCAGCAGCTCGCGCAGCGGCGCCGTGGTCCACGGCCGCAGGGCGTCCAGGCAGCGGTCGAGCGCGGCGCGGAAGAGCGGCTCGGCGCGGTACGGCTCGGCCGCCATGCCGGGGTGGCCGGCCCCCTGCCCGGGGTAGAGGAAGGCGACCTTCTGACCGGTCGCGACGGCCTGGACGGCCCGGGCGGCGGGGGACGCCTCGCCCGAACGACCGGTCAGGACGGCGCGCCGCCAAGGGTGCTGGCGCCGCCTGGTCTGGAGGGTGAACGCGGCATCGCCCGCGTCGGGCGCGCCGGGGCCGGCCAGCGCCGTGCCGATCCGCTCGGCGGCCCGGTCGAGCGCCCGCTCGCTGCGGGCGGACAGCGGCAGCAGCTCCCACTGCGCGGGCTCGGCGGCGGGCACAGCGGGCACGGCGGGCAGCGGCGGGGCGTCCTGGAGGATCAGGTGGGCGTTGGTGCCGCCGATGCCGAAGGAGCTGACGCCCGCGATCCGGGCGCCGTCGCGGCCGGACCACGGCTCGGCCTCGGTCAGCACCCGGAACAGGCCCGGGGCCAGCTCGGGGCTGGGGCTCTCGAAGTGCACGGTCGGCAGCAGCGTGCGGTGCTGGAGCGCGAGCACCGTCTTGATCAGCCCGGCCATCCCGGCGCAGGTGTCCAGGTGGCCGACGTTCGACTTGACCGCGCCGAGCACCCGGCGGGAGTCCGGGGCGTCCGCGAACACCCGCCCCAGCGCGGCGAGTTCGATCCGGTCGCCGAGTGCGGTGCCGGTGCCGTGCGCCTCGATGCAGGAGACCTCGCCGGGCGTGACCCCGGCCACGGACTGGGCCGCCGAGACGACCCGGACCTGTCCGTCCAGGCTCGGCGCGGTGAAGCCGACCTTGCGGTTCCCGTCGTTGTTGACCGCCGAGCCGAGCAGCACGGCCCGCACGGTGTCGCCGTCGGCGACCGCGTCGGCCAGCCGCTTCAGCACCACCACGCCGACGCCGCTGCCGAAGACCGTGCCGGTCGCGTCGGCGTCGAAGGGGCGGCAGTGCCCGTCGGCGGAGAGGATCCCGCCCTCGGCGTGCAGGTAGCCGAGCCCCTGGCCGATCCCGGCGGAGACGGCGCCGGCCAGCGCCACGTCGCACTCGCCGCTGAGCAGCGCCTCGGCGGCCAGGTGGACCGCGAGCAGGGCGGAGGAGCAGGCGCTCTGCACGCTCAGGCTCGGGCCGGTCAGGCCCAGCCGGTAGGAGGTCTGGGTGGCGAGGTAGTCCTTGTCCCCGGCGGCCAGCCACTGGACGTCGGCCCGGTCGGCCAGGTGGGCCGCGTTGGGCAGCAGGTGGTGCGTCAGGTAGGAGTTGAAGCCGGCCGAGGCGTAGACGCCCACGCCGCCCTCGACGCCGTCGGTCAGCTGCCCGGCGTCCTCCAGCGCGGTGACCGCGCACTGCAGGAACAGCCGGTGCTGGGGGTCCATCAGCTCGGCGTCGCGGGGCGGGATGCCGAAGTACTCGGCGTCGAACTCCGCGAGGCCCTCCAGCACGCCGCCCGCCCCGACGAACCGGGGGTCGGCCAGCCGTTCGGCGGGGACGCCCAGGGCCGCCAGCTCCTCGGCGCTCCGGAAGGTGACGCTCTCGCGGCCCGCGACCAGGTTGGCCCAGAAGGCCCCGGCGTCGGGAGCTCCGGGGAACCGGCAGGCGAGGCCGGTCACGGCGATCGCGTCCGGCAGGTCCGGCGGTGCGGCGGCCGGGCCCCCGGGGGCGTGGGTGGTCATCGGGCTTTCTCCTCATGGGTGGTGATGCGACGCGGCTCGCGGGGGTGCGGGGGGGGGCCCCCCCCCCCCGGGGGGGGGGGGGGGCGCCCCCCCCCCGGCCGTCGGGGTCAGCCGGTCGGGCCGGTGCCGGAGCCGCCTCGGCGGGCGGCGCGGCGCCGTTCGTGGTGCTGTCGGCGGTCGCCGCCGGCGGGCTGTGCGGTGTCGGATGAAGCGGTGTCCGATGCAGCGGTGTCGGATGCAGCGGTGCCGGGCGCGGGCTCGGGTGCCGCTGGTGCAGCCGGTACCGCCTGTGGCGCCGGGGCGGCGGCCGGCCGGTCCAGCAGCTCGGCCAGGTGACGGATGGTCGGCCGGTCGAACATCTCGACCACCGAGAGCTCCTGCCCGAAGTCCTCGGCGATCCGCCGCTGGACCCGGACCAGGTGGATGGAGTTGGCACCGGCCTCGAAGAAGTTGGTGTCGACGCCGACCTCCGCCCCGTCCATCACCTCCCGCCACAGCTCCGTGAGCCGCTCCATCGCGCCGAGCGCGCCCGGCCAGTGCGCGGCGGGTCGCGCTGCCGGGGCCACCGGTGCCGCCGGGGCCGCCGCGAGGGCGGGGGCGACGGCGACGGCGGAGACGGCGGAGACGACGGCGGGGGCGGGCACCGCGGCGCCCAGCCGGGCGAGCGCCGCCCGGTCGACCTTGCCGTTGGCGGACAGCGGCAGCGCCTCGACCGCCCGCACCCGCTGCGGAACCATGTAGCCGGGCAGCCGCTCGGCGAGCGCGTCGCGCAGCGCGGCCGTCCAGTCGGTGCCGGAGTCGGGCTCGTCGGCGGCCGCGTTCAGCGGCCGGCCGCCGACGAGCGTGTGCAGCACGCGCTGGCCGTCCTCCAGCCGCAGCGCCTCGCGCAGCGGCTCCGGGAAGACGTCGCCGATCGGGCAGAGCGCCACCGCGCAGTCGGCGGCGCGGTGGCGCAGCAGCTGCGCCATCGCCCCGGCCTCCAACAGGCAGAAGCGGTCGGCGAGTTCGCCGTACACCGGGGCGATCGCGGCGGTCCGGGAGACCAGGAAGACGGCGAAGCCGGCCTGGTCGAGCAGCGGCCCGTTGGCCTCGCTGTAGAGCGCCCGGTCCAGGGCCCGGGCCGAGCCCGGTGCGCCGTCGAGGGCGACCAGCGCCGGCCCGGCCGGGTCGACGTAGTAGGTGCCGGCCGGCAGGCCCGCCACCTTGCCGGGGGCGACGGCCAGGTAGGTCTGCACCGGGTACAGGCCGCCGGCCGAGCCGTAGGCGTACCGGGGCACGCCGTCCTCGTCCTGGCGGGCGAGCACGGTCAGCAGCGCGTGCAGGTCGGCCAGCCGCACGGGGGCGTCGGCGAAACCGGTGGCGGCGCCGCGCAGGGCGGCGGCCCGGCGCAGGTCCAGGGTGTCGGTCGGCAGGGCGAAGGGCAGGACCTCGCGGCCCGCCAGGTCGGCGCGGCGGCCGGGCTGGCGCAGGCGCGCCTCCAGCCGGCGGACCCGCTCGGCGTCCAGGGCAGGGGCCACCGCGGGAGCGGCGGCAGGCTGCGGGCGGGCGGCCTCGCGGACCACGAAGGCCGCGAGCCGGGCGCCGAGCCCGTTGCCCTCGACCAGCGCCGCCGCCTCCCGGACGCCGTCCATCCGGACCAGCGCCGACTCGATCTCGCCCAGCTCGATGCGCATGCCGCGCACCTTGACCTGGCAGTCCTCCCGGCCGAGGAACTCCAGCTCGCCGTCGGGCAGCAGCCGGGCCAGGTCGCCGGTGCGGTACAGGCGCTCCCCGGTGACCGGGTGGGTCGGGAACGCCCGGGCGGTGAGCTCGGGCGCGTTGCGGTACCCGACGGCCAGGCCCACGCCGGTGATGAACAGGGCGCCGGCGACGCCGACCGGGCGCGGCCGGAAGGCCTCGTCCAGGACGACCATGCCCTGGTTCCGCATCGGCCGCCCGTACGGGATGCTCGGGCGGCCCGGCTCGACCGCGCCGATCGGGTGCAGCACGGACCAGATCGACGCCTCGGTGGCGCCGCCCAGGCTGATCACCTCGGCCTTGGGCGACAGCGCGCGGACGTGGTCGGGCATGCCGACGGGGATCCAGTCGCCGCTGAGCATGACCAGGCGCAGCGACTCCAGGTCGGCGGCCGGGTTGCCGCCGGCGTACGCGAGCAGCATCTCCATCAGCGCGGGGACGGAGTTCCAGACGGTGACGCCGTGCTCGGCGACCAGCCGGGACCAGCGGGCGGGGTCGCGCTCCTCCCCGGGCCCGACGAGCACCAGCGCGGCGCCGGCGCCGAGGGTGCCGAACAGGTCGTAGACCGAGAGGTCGAAGCCGAGCGAGGAGAGGCCGAGGACGCGGTCGGCGGGGCCGACCCGGAAGCGGTCGTTGACGTCCACCACGGTGTTGAGCGCGCCGCGGTGGTCGATCATCACGCCCTTGGGGTCACCGGTGGAGCCCGAGGTGTAGATGACGTACGCGAGGTCCGCCGGGGTGGTGGGCACCGGGGCCGGCTCGGTGTCGGCCGGGGTGGCCAGCGCCTGGTCGAAGCCCAGCAGGGTGACCCCGGCGGGCACCGCGCCGTCCGCGTCCCAGGACTCCCGGGCGAGCAGCGCGGTGGCGCCGGCGTGTTCGAGCGAGCGGGCGACGCGGGCGGCCGGCAGGCCGGCGTCCAGCGGCAGGTAGGCGCCGCCGGCCCGGATCACGCCGATCGCGGCCGCGACCTGCTCCCAGCCCCGGTCGGCGCGCACGCCGACCAGGTCGCCGGGGCCGACGCCGGCGCCGCGCAGCGCGTGGGCCACGGCGGCGGAGGCGCGCTCCAGCTCGCCGTAGGTCACGGTGCCGGTGGCGGAGACCACGGCGGTCCGCCCGGGGGCGGTGCGCGCCTGGGCGAGGAACGGCTCGTGCAGCAGCCCGTCGGGCCGCGGGCCGTCCGTGGCGTTGAGCGCGCGGTAGGCCTCGGCGTGGGCGGCGGGCAGGGCGGCCAGGTACGGGTCCGTCCAGGCGTCGGGCCGCTCGGCGAGGGCGGTGAGCAGGCCGGTGTAGGCCTCGAACATCGCGTCGAGCAGGCCCTCGGGGAAGAGCTCCTCGACGGCGTCCCAGGTCAGCCGCAGCCGGCCCTCGTCCTCGGAGATCTGGTGGTCCAGCCAGACCTGGGGGGTCTGGGTGATGGTGTGGGCGACCTTGGCGCCGAGTTCCCGCAGGACCCGGCTGCCGCCGACCTCGCCGGCGCCGAGCTCGCTGGTGAAGACGACCGGCATGGCGGCGTCGGCCACCCCGCGCTGGCGGGCCAGGTCGCCGCCGACCCGTACGCCGCTGACCAGCTGGTGGTCCAGGTCCTCCCAGAGCCGGTCCTGGAGCCGGCGGGCCCGGTCGGCGAAGGAGCCGGCCGTGGCGCCGTCCACCTCGAAGAGGCTGAGCGCGGTGAAGTCGCCGACCATGGCGGCCAGGTCGGGGTGCTCGCCGACGCGGTTGAACAGGGTCAGGTTGAGGGTGAAGCGGTCGGCCGCCGCCCAGGTGCCGAGCACGGTGGCGTAGGCGGCCAGGGCGAGCGCCGAGGGCGTGACCCGGCCGGCGGCGGCGCGGCTCTTCAGCCGCTCCCACAGCTCGGCGGGCAGGTGCGCCTCGCGGCGGTGGAACCTGGTCTGCGTCAGCTCCTCGGGGCGCCGCGCCAGCGGCAGCGCGGGGGCGGGCGGCAGGGTCTCCAGGCGGCCGTGCCAGTAGTCGAGGTCGCGCTGCAGCGCGGGGCCCTCGCGGCGGGTCTGCTCGGCCAGCACGTAGTCGCGGAACGAGAGCTCCATCGGGCGCGGGTCGAGCGAGCCCTGGTAGATCGCCAGCAGCTCGCGCAGCAGGATCTGCACGCTGCCGCCGTCGGCGATCAGGGTGTCGATGCTCAGGTGCAGCCGGGCGTCGGTGCCCTCGGTCCGGCTGGCGTGCAGCTCGAACAGCGGCCAGGTGTCGGCGGGCAGCACCTGGTGCGACATCCGGGCGCGGGTCCCGGCGAGGGCGTCGGCCCGCTCGGGCTCCGGCAGCCCGCGCAGGTCCTCGACGGCCAGCTGGTACGCGGGCACCTCGGGCAGGATGCGCTGGGTGCCGTCCTCGGCGAAGACCAGGCGCAGCGCGTCGTGCCGCCGCACCAGGGCCTGCCAGGCGTCCTGGAGGCGCTGCGGGTCGACGTCGGCGACATCCACTTCGAGGTAGAGGTGGCAGGCGACGTCGCCGCCGACGGCGCCGCTGCGGCCGATCCAGTACGCGCGCTGCACGTCCGTCAGCGGGAAGGGCTCGTGGCGGCGGGCCTGGTCGGGCAGCAGCTCGACCGGTTCGGCGGGCGCCGCGGTGGCCCCGCCGGCGCCCAGCGCGTCCACGGCCCGGGCGAGGGCGGCGACGGTCGGCGAGTCGAACAGGGTGCGCAGCGGCAGCTGGACGTCCAGGTCGCGGCGGATCCCGGCGACCATCCGGGCGGCCAGCAGGGAGTGGCCGCCGAGCTCGAAGAAGTCCTCCTCGGTGCCGACCTCGTCGAGCGTCAGGGCCTCGCGCCAGATCGCGGCGATCCGCTCCTCGGTCGGCGTGGCGGGCGCGGTGCGGTCGCGGCCGGCGGCGGGGACGGTCTCGGGGGCGGGCAGCGCCGCGCGGTCGACCTTGCCGTTGCTCGTGAGCGGCAGCGCGTCGAGCGGGATGAACCGGGACGGGATCAGGAAGCCCGGCAGCTGCCCGGCCAGGGCGGCCCGCAGCTCGGCCGGGGCGGGCGGCGCGGCCGGGTCCTCGGGCACCAGGTAGGCGGCCAGCGCGGCCCGGGCGGTGCCCAGGCCGTAGGCGGTGACCACGCACTGGCGGATGCCGGGCAGCGCGGTGAGCGCGGCCTCCACCTCGCCGGTCTCGATCCGGAAGCCGCGGATCTTGACCTGGTGGTCGTTGCGGGAGAGGTACTGGAGGCGGCCGTCGGGCAGGGTGCGGACGAGGTCGCCGGTGCGGTACAGCCGGGCGGCGGACTCACGGCTTGCCGTCTCGGGGCCGGTCGTCTCGGGGTCGGCGACGAAGCGTTCGTCGGTGAGTTGGGGCAGCCCGAGGTAGCCGGCCGTCACCCCGGCGCCGCCGATCAGGAGTTCGCCCGGCACGCCGACGGGCACGCGGCGCCCGTACGGGTCGAGGACGCGCACGGTGGTGCCGGCGATCGGGCCGCCGATGGTGACCAGGCCCTCGGCCGGGTCGACCTCGGCGGTGGTGGACCAGACGGTCGTCTCGGTCGGCCCGTACATGTTGCGGATCGGGCCGCCGAGGTGCTCGGCCAGCCGGCGCACCAGCTCGGCGTCGAGGGCCTCGCCGCCGAGCAGCAGCTGCCGCAGGCCGCGCAGGGCCTGCGGGTCGGCCTCGTCGAGCAGGGTGCGGGCCCGCGAGGGGGTGCACTGCAGGTGGGTGACGCCGTGGGCGCGCACCAGCGCCGTCAGCTCGGTGTCGGCCGCGACCGCGGGGGCGGCCGGGGCGGGGGCCGGTGCGGCGGCCGCGGTGCGGCGCAGCTCGGCCAGCCGGGGCAGGGCGGCCAGCGCGACGTCGGTGTCGACGCCGAAGTCGACCAGGCAGCCGATCTCGTCCACGCCGGCGGCGGCCAGTCGGTGCACCAGCGGCAGGCACTCCTCGGCGGTGCCGATCAGCGAGCCGTGGCCCAGGTAGCGGGCGCAGGCGTGGTCGAGCAGGGCCTCCTGGTCCTCCGCGGTGAAGTCGCTGCTGCGCACGTCCATGCCGAGGCTGCGGGCCAGGTTCTCGATCAGGCCGACCGAGCTGCGCAGGTAGTCGCGGAACGGCTGCCAGGCGTGCGCCCGGACGTCGGCGTCGTCGGCGCCGACGTAGCTGTGCAGCATCAGGGTCACGTGCGGGTCGCCCGGGTGGCCGGCCTCGTGCCAGGCCTCCCGGTAGAGGGCGATCTTCTCGCCGAGTTCCTCGACGCTCTGGCCCAGCAGGTGGGTCAGCAGCCGGGCGCCGACCCGGCCGGCCGTGCGGCAGGTCTCGGGGTTGCCCGAGGAGGTGAGCCAGTACGGCAGCTCGGCCTGGACGGGGCGGGGCAGCACCTGGACGTCGACGGTGCGGCCGCCGGGCCCCTCGAAGGGGAGCCGTTCGCCGCGCCACAGCCGGCGCACCTGCTCGATGCCGCTGACGGTGAGCGCCTGGCGGTCCTGGTAGGCGTCCTTGGCGAGGACGAAGTCGTCCGCGTGCCAGCCCGAGGCGAAGGAGAGCCCGACCCGGCCGCCGGACAGGTTGTCGACGACCGACCACTCCTCGGCGACCCGGACGGGGTGGTGCAGCGGCAGCACCACGCTGCCGGCCCGGATCCCGATCCGCTCGGTGGCCTGGGCGATCGCGGCGGCCAGCACCGAGGGGGCCGGGAAGGGCCCGCCGAAGGCGTGGAAGTGCCGCTCGGGCAGCCAGACGGCGGAGAAGCCGTTGGTGTCGGCGAAGCGGGCGCCGTCCAGCAGCAGCCGGTACTGGTCGGGGCCGGGTTCGGCGCCGGCGGTGTCGCTGGCGAAGTAGAAGAGGCTGAACTCGGGGACGGCCGGGGCGGCCGGGGCGTCCTGCGAGGCCGCGGCGTTCCGAGTGGAGGGGGCCGGGGCGGGGGCCGCCGCCGTGCCGGGGTCGGGGTTGACCACGACGCGGTGGCCCCGGCTGAGCGTCCAGAGCAGTTCCAGGACGGAGATGTCGAAGGAGACGCTGGTGACGGCCAGCCAGGTGGCGGGCTCCCCGTCGTCCGCCAGCACGCGGTCCATCGCCGCCAGGAAGGCGGTGAGGTTGCGGCGCAGCACGACGACGCCCTTGGGGCGGCCGGTCGAGCCGGAGGTGTGGATGACGTACGCGGGGGCGTCCGGGTCCACGGACACGGATACGGGTGCTGCTGCAGAGGACTCGGCCGGGGCGTCGAGGTCGAGCAGCGGGGCGCCGGCGGGCGCGGCGTCCCGGGTCGCGGCGTGTATCACGACCACGGCGGGCTCGGCGTCCTCGACCACGTGGCGCAGCCGGGCCGCCGGGTAGTCCGGGTCGAGCGGCAGGTAGGCGGCGCCGGCCCGGAGCACGGCGAGCATGGCGGCGGGCAGGTCGGTGCCGCGGCGCAGGCACAGGCCGACCCGGTCGCCTGGGCGCACCCCGACGGCCTGGAGCCGGGCGAGCAACTCGTCGACCCGGGCGTCCAGTCGGCCGAAGGTGAGGGCCAGCTCCGGGCGGCCGCCGGGCAGCACGGCCTCGGCGTCCGGGCGGGTGCGCACGGCCTCGGCGAAGGCCGTCACGACGTCCGGCGCGTCCTCGGGCAGCGCCGGGCCGTCGCCGGCCACGGCCAGCAGGGCCTGCTCGACGGGGGTGAGCGCGAGCAGGTCGGAGAGCCGCAGGCCGGGGTCGGCGGCGCCGCGGGCGAGCACCCGCTGGAGGGCCTCCGTCAGCGTGCGCACGGTGTCGTCGTCGAACAGGTCGCCGCTGAACTCGCAGACGCCTGCCGTGAGTTCGCCGTCGCGGGCGAGTTCCAGGCTCAGGTCGGTGCGACACAGGCCGTTGTCCAGCTCGACCAGTTCGACCGTGACGCCGGGCAGGGCGATGTCGGGGGCGGGGACGTTGCGGTAGCCGAACTGCACCTGGTAGAGCGGGGCGTGGCTGAGGTCGCGGTCCGGGCGCAGCTCGCGGACCAGGCGTTCGAAGGGCACCTGGGTGTGGGCCAGCGCGCCGAGCGAGGTCTCCCGCACCCGGTCGAGCAGTTCGCCGAAGGTCGGGTCGCCGGAGAGGTCCGAGCGCAGCACCAGGCTGTTGACGAACATGCCGACGAGTCCGGCGAGTTCGGGCCGGTCGCGGCCCGCGGTGGGCACGCCGACGACGACGTCCTGCTGGCCGGAGTGGCGCATCAGGACGGCCTGCCAGGCGGCCAGCGTGACCATGAACGGGGTGGCCCGGGCCGCCCGGGCCGCGGCCTCCACGGCCTCGGTGGTGGCGGCGTCCAGGGTGAAGTGCACCCGGCCGCCCCGGTGGCTGGGCACGGCCGGCCGGGGCCGGTCGGTGGTCAGCTCCAGGACGTGCGGGGCGCCCTCCAGCCGCTCGCGCCAGTAGCCGAGCGGCTCGGCCAGCGCGGTGTCGGTGAGCTCGCGGCGCTGCCACTGCGCCCAGTCGGCGTACTGCACGGCGAGCGGCTCGGGGGCCGGGCCGCCCTCGCGGAAGGCCCGGTAGCGGGCGCAGAGCTCCTCCACCAGCACCGCGCGGGACCAGGCGTCGCCGACCAGGTGGTGGTTGACCACGACCAGCAGGGCGCGCTCGGGCGCGGAGCGGATCAGCAGGGCGCGCAGCAGCGGGCCGTGCTCCAGGTCGAACGGCAGGGCCGCCTCCCGCTCGGCCAGCGCGCGCTCCTCGGCCTCGCTCCAGCCGGCTTCGCCGTCGGCCGGCTCGGCCACCCGCAGCACCGGGGCGGTGCGCTCCAGCACCCGCTGCACCGGGCCGTCCTGGCCGGCGGCGACGACGGTGCGCAGCGCCTCGTGCCGCTCCACCAGGCCGTCCAGTGCGGCCTCCAGCGCGGCGACGTCCAGCGGGCCGCTCAGGCGCAGGCCCACGTACTCGTTGAACACCCCGAGCCCGGGGGTGAGCTGCTCCAGGAACCAGAGCCGCTCCTGGCCGAAGGACAGCGGCGCCGGCAGCGCCGGGTCGCGCGGCGGCACGGCCGGGGCCGGGGCGGCGGGGCCGGCCGTGCCGGCCGGGGTGGTGCCTGCGCGGCCCCGGGCGCGCGCCTCGAAGGCGGCGCGCTGCTCGGGGGTGAGCCGGGCGAGGCGGTCCTCGCGGCGGCCTGCGGGGTTGGTCACTGGTTCTCCAGGTCGGCGAGGATGCGGTCTTCGATCTCGGTGGCGAGGTCGGCGACGCGGCCGCCCTCGAAGAAGACCCGGGCGGGGACGTCGACCTCGAACTCGGCCCGCAGCCGGGCCGCGATCTGGGCGGCCAGCAGCGAGTGGCCGCCGAGCTCCAGGAAGTCGTCGTCCACCCCGACCCGGTCGAGGCCGAGCAGTTCGGCGTAGATCTCGGCCAGGCGCTCCTCGGTCGGGGTGGCCGGGGCGGTGTACGGCGTGGCGAGCTCGGGGCGGGGCAGGGCCGCCGTCCGGGGGGCCTCGGCGGCCGGGGCGGCGGAGGTACGCAGCGTGCCGTCCGCGATCGCGGCGCCGGCCCGGGCCACCACGGCCCGTCCGGGCGGGCCCTCCAGCAGGGCGGCGAAGGCGCGGGCGCCCTGCTCGGGGGTGAGCGCGCCGGCCAGCATGTCGGCCTGGAAGGCGCGCAGGGCCTCGGGGACCTCGGCCCGGCTGGCCATGCCGACGCCGGCCCACATGTCCCAGTCGACGGCCACCGCGTGGCGCTCGCCGCGCGCGGCCTCGGCCTCCGCGACGGCGGCGAGGTAGGCGTTGGCGGCCGCGTAGTCGGCCTGGCCGTAGGTCGGGATCAGGGTGGCGAGCGAGGAGCAGAGCACCAGCACCTCGGCCTCCCCGGGCCGCAGCGCGGTGAGCAGGTGGCGCAGGCCGGCGGTCTTGGGGGCGAGGACCGTGCGCATGCTGTCGTCGGAGCGCAGCTCGACGGAGCCGCCGCCGGGCACGCCGGCCGCGTGGACGACGCCGTCGATCCGGCCGAAGGCCGCACGGGCCTGCTCCAGCGCCCGGTCCAGCGCTGGGGCGTCGGTGACGTCGGCCTGGACGGCCAGCACCTCGGCGCCGCTCTCGCGCACCGCGGCGAGCGCGGCCTCGTCGGCGGCGCCGCGGCCGAGCAGGACGAGCCGGGCGGCGCCGGCCCGGGCCAGGGCCCGGGCGAGGGTCAGGCCGATCCCGCCGAGGCCGCCGGTGAGCAGCCAGGTGCTGCCGGCCCGCACCCGGGCCGGGGCGGTCGGGACGGGGCGCTCGGCGGGCTCGACGGCGCGGGTGAGCAGGGCGCCCTCGCGCAGGGCGAGCAGCCGGGCCGGGCCGGTGAGCACGGCGCGCACCACCGCGTCGGCGGCGGCCTCGTCGAGCGGGGTGCCGACGGCGAGGTCGACCTGGGTGCAGCGCAGGTTGCGGTACTCCTCGCCGAGCACCTGGACCGGGCCGCTGAGCAGGGCGGCGGCGGGCCGGGGCTGCTCGCCGGGGGCGGCCGGGAAGGCCCCGGCGGTCACGACGCCGAGCCGGACCTCGTTCAGCACGCTCTCGGCGGACATCGCCCGGGCGAGGTGGACCAGGCCGAAGTAGCCGGCGGTCTCGTCCGGCGTCTCGTCCAGGCCCCAGGCGTACAGGACGGCGGTGGGCGTGCGGACCAGGCCGCGCAGGTCGGCCAGCAGCTTCGCGTACTGGGCCGGGTCGGCGGGGTCGAGCTCGTAGACGCCGCGGCGCACCCGGCGGTAGGCCGGGCCGGGCTGGACGGTGGTCACGATCTGGCCGCGCGCCGTCAGCAGCTCCACCAGGGGCTGGGCGGCGCCGGCCCGGTCCAGCAGGACCAGCCAGGTCTGGCGGCGGCCGGCCAGCGGGTCGTCCCCGGCGGCCTCGGCGAGCGGGCGCCAGTTGACGGTCGCGTGGACGGCGTCGAGGTCCGCGGCGGGCAGCGCGGTGGCGGGCGCCCGGCCGGGGACGGCGGGCTCGATCCAGTGCGGGAGCCGCTCGAAGGGGTAGCCGGGCAGGTCGGCGGGGCGGGCGTCGGCGTCGACGGGCTCCCAGTCGACGGCGGCGCCGTGCGCCCACAGGCTGCCGAGCGCGAGGACGGCGCTGCCGGGCTCGTCCTCGGCGCCGCGGCGCCCGCGGGTGGGCAGCGGCGGCAGGGCGAGCCGCGGCCCGGCGGTGCCCTCGGCGGCCGCGCGGGCCAGGTCGGTCAGCACGCTGCCGGGGCCGGTCTCCACCAGCACCATCCGCTCGTCGAGCGCCGCCAGGCGGTTCAACCCGTCGTGGAAGCGCACCGGGGAGAGCATCTGGCGCACCCAGTAGCCGGGGTCGGTGGCCTGCTCCGGGGTGATCCAGTCGCCGGTGAGGTTGGACAGGAACGGCACGGTGGGCTCGTGCAGCGTCACCTTGGCGAGCTCGGCCGCGAACTGCTCGGCGGCGGGCGCGCACAGGGCGCTGTGGAACGCCCGCTCCACCGGCAGGCGCAGGGCGCGCAGGCCCCGCTCGCCCAGCTCGGCGGCGGCCCGCTCGACGGCCTCGGCGGTGCCGGACAGCACCGAGGCGCCCGGTCCGTTGACGGCGGCGAGGTCCAGGCCGTGCGCGGCGGCGAGGTCGGCCGCGGCCGCCTCGTCCAGCGGGACGGCCAGCATCGCGCCGGGCGCGGTCTGCTCCATCAGCCGGCCGCGGGCGGCGACCAGGGCGAGCGCCTCGGGCAGGTCGAGGACGCCGGAGAGCAGCGCCGCGGTGTACTCGCCGAGGCTGTGGCCCAGCAGCGCCGCCGGGCGCACGCCCCAGTGCCGCCACAGCGCGGCCGTGGCGTGGCCGACCGCCAGGACGGCGGGCTGGGTGACGGAGCTGCGGCGCAGCAGGTCGGCGTCGCCGCCGCGCAGCAGCTCGACCAGGTCGAGGCCCAGGTGCGGGCGCAGCAGGTCGGCGGCCTCGTCCAGGGCGGCGCGGAACACCGGGTGTGCCCGGTGCAGGCCCAGGGCCATGCCCGGGTACTGCGCGCCCTGGCCGGGCAGCAGGAAGGCGACGGGGGCGGCGCCCTGCCCGGCGCGGGCCCGGACCGACTCCCGGCGGCCGGCGCCGCGCAGCGCGGCCACGGCGGCGGCGGTGTCGTCGGCGACCACGACGCGGCGCTGGACCAGCTGGCGCCGGCCGGTGCGCAGGGTGCGGGCGACGTCGGCCAGCGGGCGGTCCGGGTGGGCGGCGAGGTCGTCGGCGAGCCGCTCGGCGGCGGCGTCCAGCGCGGCGGCGGTGCGGGCCGACAGCGGCAGGGCGACGGGGACGGCGCCCGGTGCGGCGGCCTCGCGCGGGGCCGGCTCGGGGGCCTGCTCCAGGATCACGTGCGCGTTGGTGCCGCCGATGCCGAAGGCGCTGACGGCGGCCCGGCGCGGGCCGTCGGCGACCGGCCAGTCGGTGAGGCCGGCCGGGACGAAGAACGGGCTGTCGGCGAGGCCGAGTTCGGGGTTGACGGCCTCGGCGTGCAGGCTCGCGGGGATGCGGCCGCCGCGGACCGTCAGGATGGCCTTGATCAGGCCGGTGACGCCGGCGGCGGTGTCCAGGTGGCCGAGGTTGGACTTGACCGAGCCCAGGCCGCACCAGCCGGTGGCGGACCTGTCGTCGGCGTCCTGCTCGGCGCGGAAGGCGGCGGTGAGCGCCTCGACCTCGATCGGGTCGCCGATCGGGGTGCCGGTGCCGTGCGCCTCGACGTAGCCGATGCTGTCCGGGGCGACGCCCGCGACGGACAGCGCCTCGCGGATCACGGCGGTCTGGCCGGCGACCCCCGGGGCGGTGTAACCGGCCTTGTTCGCACCGTCGTTGTTGACGGCCGAGCCGAGGATGACGGCGTGCACCCGGTCGCCGTCGGCGAGCGCGTCGGCGAGGCGCTTGAGCACCACGACGCCCGCGCCGTTGCCGAAGACCGTGCCGGCCGCCTCGGCGCCGAAGGGCCGGCAGTGCCCGTCCGGGGACTCGATGCCGCCGGGCACCGGCAGGTAGCCGGAGCGGTGCGGCACGGTGACGGTGACGCCGCCGGCGAGCGCGAGGTCGCACTCCTCGGACAGCAGGCTCTGCACCGCGAGGTGCACGGCGACCAGCGAGGTCGAGCAGGCGGTCTGCACGCTGACCGCCGGGCCGCGCAGGTTGAGCTTGTACGCGGCGCGGGGGGCCAGCTGGTCGGGCTGGTTGCCCTGGAAGAGCATCGGCACGCCGAGGGAGTCCCGCAGGTCGGTGCGCGGCAGCAGGTTGTGGATCAGGTAGGTGCTCAGCAGCGACCCGGCGTAGACCGCGATCGGCCCGGGCGCCCGGTCGGGGTCGCAGCCGGCGTCCTCCAGCGCCTCCCACGCGCATTCGAGGAAGATCCGCTGCTGCGGGTCGATGACCGAGGCCTCCAGCGCGTTGTAGCCGAACAGCTGGGAGTCGAAGCCGGCGACGTCCGCCAGCACGCCCTTGGCGGCCACGTACCCGGGCCTGCCGGCCTCGCCGTCCGGCACCCCGGCGGCCCGCAGCTCCTCGGGGCCGAACCGGCTGATCGCCTCGGTGCCGGAGGCCAGCAGCTCCCACAGCGCGTCGACGGAATCGGCTCCGGGGAAGCGGCCCGCGAGGCCGACGACGGCGACCCGGCCGTCGGTCTCGGCCTCGTCGGGAATGACCGGCTGTGCGTTCAAGGTGTTCTCCGTGGGTGAGGTGGGCTCCGCGCGCGGCGGGGCGGGCAGGACCGGGTACGCGGCCGGGGCTCAGACCGCCATGGGGATCAGGGCTGCCGTGGGGATCAGGGCCGCCGGGCGGCTCAGACCGCCATGAGGTAGCGCTGGAAACGGGGCATCAGGAACTCCAGGGCCCGGACCTCGACGGGCGTCAGCTCCGGGTGCCAGACGTCCCAGAGCAGGACGGCGCGCTGCTGGGTGCCCTCGTTCCAGGCCTCGTGGATGAAGCTGTCGTCGAAGAGGATCACCTTGCCCTCCTCCCAGCCCCGCTCGTCGTCGCCGACCTTGATGGCGCAGCCGGGCGGCACGATCAGCGGCAGGTGCGCGGTCAGCAGCAGGTTCACGCCGCCGGTGTGCGGGGTGATGTGCACACCGGGGTTGAGGATGGTGAACATGCCGTCGCGCGGACCGTGCGGGCTCGCCGAGACGGCGGCGTGGGTCTCGGGGCAGCGCTCCAGGACCTCGTCCCGCCAGCTGCCGTTGCGGTACAGCTGGTAGGTGTCCCAGCCCTGCCAGCCGAGCTCCTTGGTGTACAGGTCCTCGTACGGGGCGAAGCGGGCCTGCTCGGCGCGCAGCTCCAGGAACTCGGCCTTGATCCGGTCGTACGCCTCCTCCAGCCGGGCCACCCAGGGCAGTTCGGCGGTGTCGTGCCAGGGCAGGGCGCTGATCCCGGGGAAGAACAGCCGGGTCGGCTCCTGGTCGTCGTGCAGGTACTCCGGGGCCTGCTCGCCGGTGAGGATGCGCAGGCACTCCTCGACCCGCTCCAGCCCCTCGGTGCCGAGGATGCCGTGCAGCTCCGTCATCACGCCCTGAACGTCCATGTCAGTCCCTCCCTGTCGGTGCGGTCCGGGTCGTCGGCCCGGCCGGTGTGTGCTGGTCGGCGGCCGGGCCCTCGGCCCGGTCCCGGGCCTCGCGGCGGGCCTTGGCGCGGGCCCGGACGGCGCTCTGGCGGCGTTCGCCGCGCGGTTCGGCGGTCTCGGCGGCGGCCCGGCCGTCCGGGGCGGCGCCCTCGGTGAGGCCGGCCGCGAACTCGGCGATGGTGGGCCGGCCGAAGATGTCCACCAGCCGGACCGGCCGCTCCAGGCGGCGGGCCAGCTCCAGCTGGAGCCGGGCGGCCAGCAGCGAGTCGCCGCCGGCCTCGAAGAAGTTGGTGTGCCGGCCGACCGGGCCGCCGCCCAGCAGCCGGCGCCAGGCGTCGGCGACGAGCTGCTCGACCCCGGCCAGCGGGGCGGCGTCGGCGGGCCGGGCGGCGGCCCCGGGCAGCGGCAGCCGGGCCCGGTCCCGCTTGTTGGTGCGCGTCCTGGGCAGCGCGTCCAGCAGCAGCACGGTGTCCGGCACGACCGCCGCCGGGAGCCGCTCGGCCAGGTGCGCGCGCAGCTCGGCGCCGGTGACCCCGGGCGCGGCGACCGCGTAGCCGACCAGCCGGCGGGCACCGCCCTGGCCGTGCGCGGCGGCGGCCGCCTCGCGGACCCCGGGGTGCAGCTCCAGCAGCGCCTCGATCTCCTCCAGCTCGATCCGGTTGCCGCGGATCTTCAGCTGGCTGCCGATCCGGCCGACGAACGCCAGCTCGCCGTCCGGGAGGCGGCGGCCCAGGTCCCCGGTGCGGTACAGCCGGCCCCCGGCCTGCCAGGGGTCGGCGACGTACGCCCGGGCGCTCTCCTCGGGCCTGCGGTGGTACGAGCCGGCCAGGAAGTCGCTGCGCAGGTGGATCTCGCCGACCACCCCGACCGGGCAGAGCCGGCCCCGGCGGTCCAGGACCACCGCCTCGCGGCCCGGGATCGGGCTGCCGATCGGCACCCCGGACGGGAACTCCTCGCCCGGCGCCAGCTCGCGGTGCGTCGCCAGAACGCACTCGGTGGGCCCGTAGAGGTTGTGCAGCCGCGGCCGGTCGGGGCGGTGCGCCCAGGCCGCGGCCAGCGCCACCGGGAGCACCTCGCCGGCCATCAGCACGTGGGCGAGGTCCGGCAGGTGCGAGCCGGTGGCGTCCAGCGCCTCGGTGACCAGCTGGAAGAAGGCCGGGACGGTCTGGATCTGGGTGATCCGCTCGGCCCGAAGCCACCCGGCCACCGCGAGCGGGTCGCGGCGCAGCCCCTGCGGCGGCAGGCAGAGCACCGCGCCCGAGCAGAGCGCGGCGAACACCTCGGTGTACGCGGCGTCGTAGGTGAACGGGGCCCACTGGGCGATCCGGCTGTCCGGCCGGATGCCGAAGTGCTCGCGCTGCCAGTGGGCGAACTGGGCGAGCGCCGCGTGCGGCAGGGCGATGCCCTTGGGTGTGCCGGTGGAGCCGGAGGTGTAGACCAGGCAGAGCGGGTCGCCGGGGCCGGCGGGGGAGGCGGCCGGGGCGGGGCCCGCGGGCTCGTCGGCGGCCGGCACCCGCGGGTCGACGACCTCGACCGGGATCCCGGCGAAGTGCCCGTCACCCTCGCGTAGTTCAGGGTGCAGGGCGAGCGTGCTCTCGGCGGCCAGCAGGCACACCGGTTCGGCGTCGGCCAGCAGCGCGGTCAGGCGGGCGTCCGGGTCGGCCGGGTCGAGCACCGCGAAGGCGGCCCCGGTCTTGGCGACGCCGAGGATCGCGGCGCTCTGCACCGGGCCGGCGGGCAGCAGCACCGAGACGAACCGGCCGGGGGCCGCGCCGCGCTCCAGCAGCCGGGCCGCGATCCGGTCGCTCCAGGCGTCGAGCTGGCGGTAGCCGACCGTCACGCCCTCGGCCCGGATCGCGGGGGCGTCCGGACGGGCCGCGGCCCGGGCCCGGAACAGCTCGGACACCGAGGCGGCGTGCTCGGCGCGCGCCTCGCCCGCGGGGCGGGCCGGGCGCGGGGCGGGCAGAGCGGGGTCGGTGAGCTCGACGGCGTCGAGGGGGGCCTGCGGCGAGGCCAGGGCGGCGCGCAGCAGGACGTGGAAGTGCCGGGCGAAGCGGTCCGCGAACTGCGGGCCGAAGCGGTCCGTGGCGTACTCCAGGGCGCCGCCGATCCGGTCGGCGCGCTCGTCCAGGGCCAGGGTCAGGTCGTACTTGGCCGCCCCGGTGGGGACCTGGCGCAGCACGCCGGCGGCCGCGCCCAGCCGGACGTCGGCCGGCGGCGCGTCCTGGAACACCAGCGAGGCCTGGACCAGGGTCGGCCGGCCCGGCTCGCGGGGCAGGCCGAGGCCGGCCACCAGCCGGTCGAAGGCGACCAGCGGACGGCCGAGGTCGCCCGCCAGCGCCCGCCCGGTGCGGGCGGCGAGTTCGGCGAAGGACGGCGCCCCGGCCAGGTCCACGCGCACCGGCAGGGTGTTGGCCAACGAGCCGACCAACGACTCCAGTTCGGGCCGGTCGCGGTTGGCCACCGGCACGCCCACCAGCACGTCGTCGCTGCCCGCGTAGCGGCCCAGCAGCGCCGCGTACACGGCGAGCAGCAGGGTGAAGGGCGTGGTGCGCAGCCGGGCGGCGCCCTCGCGCAGCGCGGCCGTCAGCTCCGGGGCGAGCGCCACCGGCAGGGTCTCGCCGGCTCCCGTAGGCCTGGTCCGGGTCGGTGCGTCGGCGGGCAGGTCGAGCACCCCGGGGTGCCCGTCGAGCCGCTTCAGCCAGTACTCCAGGTGCTCCTGACGCAGCGTCAGGCCAGCCTCGTCGGCGCAGTCGGCCGCGTAGCCGGCGAAGTCCAGGTCGAGCGCGGGCGGCGGCTCGGCCAGCCCGAGGCGGGCGGCGTACAGCGCGGCCAGCTCGCGCACGGCCACGCCGATCGACCAGCCGTCGACCGCGAGGTGGTGCGCGGTGCACAGCAGCACCGAGCGCTCGGGGCCGGTGCGCACCAGGGTGAGCCGCAGCGGCGGCTCACCGGCCAGGTCGAACGGGCGCACGGCCTCCGCCCGGGCCAGCTCGGGCACCTCCTCGGGCGCGGCGTCCAGGACGGCCAGGGCCGGTACGGCGGGCGGCGCGAGGACCAGCACCGGGCCGTCCTCGCGCAGCTCGCAGCGGGCGGCGAGCACCGGGTGCCGGGCGGTCAGGTCGGCGAGCGCCCCGGTCAGGGCCGCCTCGTCCACCGGGCCGGTCAGGTCGAGCGCGGCGGGCAGGTGGTAGGCGGGCGAGTCGGGGGCCAGGCGGTGCAGCAGCCACAGCTGGCGCTGCTGGTCGGTCATCGGGACGGCGTCCGGGGCCGGCCCCGCTGTCCGGACGGCGGGCGCCGGGGCGGCGGGCCGCACCCGCGCCAGGGCGGCGGGGGTGGGGTCGGTGTAGAAGTCGGCGAGCGAGGGCGCGGCGCCGAAGCGGGCCCGGACCCGGCCGAGCAGCCGGGTCGCGGCGATGGAGTTGCCCCCGGCGGCGAAGAAGTCGTCGGTGGTGCCGACCCGCTCGGCCGGCAGGCCCAGGACCTCCGCCCAGAGCGCGACGGCGGCCTGCTCGGCCTCGGTGACCGGTGCCGTCCGCTCGGCGGCGGTGAGCTCCCCGGCGCGCAGCAGCAGCGCCGGCCGGTCCACCTTGCCGCTGGTGTTGAGCGGCAGCGCAGGCAGCGGGGCGATCACCCCGGGGACGGCGGCGGCGGGCAGCCGCTCGCGCAGGTGGCGGCGCAGGCGGTCGGGCAGCCCGTCGTCCTCGGTGCGGGCGGTGACGAAGGCGACCAGTCGGGGCCCGGCGGGTTGCCCCCGGTCCACGACCACCGCCGCCTGGCGGACCTCGGGGTGGGCGGCGAGCAGGGACTCCACCTCGCCGACCTCGATGCGGTGGCCGAGGATCTTCACCTGCTGGTCGGCCCGGCCGAGCACGACGATCCGGCCGTCCGGCAGGTGGCGGGCCAGGTCGCCGGTGCGGTAGACGGTGCCGCCGGCCGGGTCGACCGGGTCGGCCACGAAGGCGGCGGCGGTCAGCTCCGGGCGGTTGCGGTACCCGGCGCTCACGCCGGCCCCGCCGATCACCAGCTCGCCGACGGCGCCGCGCGGCACCGGCCGCAGCCGCCGGTCCAGGACGTAGCAGACGGTGCCGGCCACCGGGCGCCCCACCGTGACGCCCTCGCCGGGCAGCACCCGCCCGACGGTGGACCAGATGGTCGTCTCGGTCGGCCCGTACAGGTTCCACAGCCCGGCGCAGCGCGCCAGCAGCCGATCCGCGAGGTCGGCGTCCAGGGCCTCGCCGCCGCACAGCGCCCGCAGCCCGGGCCGGCCCGCCCAGCCGCCGTCCAGCAGCCCGCGCCAGAGCGAGGGGGTGGCCTGCATGACGGTGGCGCCGCTGCGCTCCAGCAGCGCGCCCAGCGCCTCGGCGTCGCGGACGCTCTCGCGCGGGGCGACCACGACCCGGCCGCCGGCCAGCAGCGGGGCGAACAGCTCCAGGACGGAGATGTCGAAGGTGATCGAGGTGACGGCGAGCAGGGTGTCGTCGGCGCGCAGGCCCGGCTCGGCGCGGACCACGCTGTGCAGCAGGTTGGCGACGCAGCCGTGCGGCACCGCCACGCCCTTGGGCAGCCCGGTGGAGCCCGAGGTGTACATCAGGTACGCGAGGTCCTCGGGCCCGGCGCCGGGCAGCGGCTCGCCCGCCCCGGAGTCGGAGGCGTCCAGGCCCTCGTCGAGCAGCGCGGCCGGGTCGGCGGCGGGCAGCCCCGCGGCGGGGCCGCCGATCAGCAGACGGGCGCCGCTGTCGGCGAGCACGTGCTCAGCCCGCGCGGCGGGCATGGCCTCGTCCAGCGGGACCAGCACGGCCCCGGCCCGCCAGATGCCGACGATCAGCGGCACCAGCTGCGCGCCGCGCTCGACGCGCAGGGCCACCCGGTCGCCGGGCGCCACGCCGTGCCGGGCCACCAGCCGGCGGGCGACCAGGTCGGCGGCCGCGTCGGCCGCGGCCCGGCTGAAGGCGTGGCCGGGCGACTCGACGGCCGGTGCGGCGCCGCCCTGCCGGGCGAGTTCGCGCAGCGCCTCGGGCACGGTGGCCCAGGCGCGCTCGGCGTCGGGCGCCCGGTTGAAGTCGACCAGGACGCGCCGGCGCCGCTCTTCGGAGAGCACCGGAAGCTCGGCCAGCGGCCGGTCCGGGTCGGCCGCGGCGGCCTCCAGCAGGCACAGCAGCGAGTCCGCGAAGTCGGCCGCCGTCTCGGGGGCGAGCAGCGCCGTGCGGTACTCCAGCGTCGCGTCCAGCGCGCCCGAGGGGCGCGGGCGCAGGAAGAAGGTCAGGTCGTACTTGGCCGTGCCGCTGTGCGAGGGCGCCGGGGCGGTGGTGACGCCGGGCAGCTCCAGGGTGGTGGTGGGGCCGCTGTGGAAGGAGTACATCAGCTGGAACAGCGGCGTGCGCCCGCCCGCGGCGCGGCCGAGCCGCTCCAGGACCAGGTCGAAGGGGGTGTCGCGGTGGCGCAGGTCGGCCTTCAGGTGCTGGCGGGTGCGGGCCAGGGCCTGCCGGAAGCTCGGCTCGCCGCCGAGGTCGCTGCGGTGGGCGACGAGGTTGAGCAGCGGTCCGACGACGCCGGCGAGGGCGGTGCGGCCGCGGGTCGCCACCGGCATGCCGACCACCAGGTCGTCCTGGCCCGTCCAGCGGGCGGCGGTGGCGCAGAAGGCGGTGAGCAGCACGGTGGACAGGCTGGCCAGTTCGCCCCGGCCGAAGGCGCTGAGCCGGGCGGCCAGTTCGGCGGGGACGGTGAAGTGGTGCAGCGCGCCGGCCGCCGGGTCGCCGCCGGGGCCGACGTCGGACGGCAGGTCGGCGGTGGGCAGTTCGCCGCCCAGCCGGGTCTGCCAGTGGTCGATTCCGCCGGCGTGGCTGGTGTCGCTGTCGTCGCCGCGCTGCCAGGCGGCGAAGTCGCCGAAGTCGGGTCCGCCAGCGGGGAAGGGGGCCGGGGCCTCGCCGCCGAGTTCGGCGGCGTCGCCGGCGGCCAGCGACTCCAGGAAGACGCCGAAGCCCCAGGCGTCGACCACGATGTGGTGGGCGGTGAACAGCAGCAGCGAGCGGCCCCCGCCCAGCAGGAACAGCTGGGTGCGCATCAGCGGGGGCCGGGCCAGGTCGAAGGGCACGGCCACGGCGCGGGCGGTGAGTTCGGCGAGCCGCTCCGCGCGCTCGCCCTCGGGGACGCCGGTCAGGTCGACGGTCTCGACGGCCGGGCGGACCAGGTCGGCGAACAGCTGCCACGGCTCGCCCGCCCCGTCGGCGGCGACGGCGCAGCGCACCACCTCGTGCCGCCGGGCGACGGCGGCCAGCGCCCGTTCCAGGGCGGCCACGTCCAGCGGGCCGCTGACGTGGAAGGCGGCGCTCTCGTTGTGCAGGGCGGTGCCGGGCAGCACCTGCTCGGCCCGCCAGATGGAGCGCTGGGCGTAGGACAGCGGTGCGCGGGCGCGGTCGCCGCGCAGCGGCAGGGAGGTGTCGCGGCTCATCGGCGGCCGCCCTCCGGCGAGGCGTCCGCGCGGCCGGCGGCGACGGCCGCGGCCAGCCCGGCGACGGTCGGGTCGCCGACGTACACCCGCAGCGGCACCTCGACGCCGAAGCGGGTGCGCAGCCCGTCCAGCAGGCGGGCGATGCCCAGTGAGTCCCCGCCGAGCAGGGCGAAGTCGTCGTGCCGGCCGACGGCGGGCACGTGCAGCAGCTCGCGCCACAGCTCGGCGATGCCGGCCTCCAGGCCGTCCAGCGGCTGTTCGCCGGTGCGCCCGGCCAGGGCGGCGGCCGGGCTGGGCAGCGCCCGCCGGTCGGCCTTGCCGCTGAGGGTGCGCGGGATCGCGGCGAGCCGCAGGTACAGGGCGGGGCGGGCGGCGGCGGGCAGGCCCTCGGCGGCGTGCGCGCGCAGCTCCTCGTCGGTGGCGCCGTCGGCGACCAGGTAGGCGCAGAGCACCGGTTCGCCGTCGGCCTCCTCGACCAGGGCGGCGCAGACGTCCGCCACCGCGGGGTGGCGGCGCAGCAGGTCCTCGATCTCGCCGAGTTCGACCCGGGCGCCGTTCACCTTGACCTGCTGGTCGCGGCGGCCCAGGACCTCCAGGGTGCCGTCGGCGCCGAGGCGGCCGAGGTCGCCGGTGCGGTACCGGTCCGGTGCGACGAAGCCGCCGGCCGCGTCGCCCAGGTAGCCGCGCAGCGGGAACGGGGTGCGGATCTCGATCTCGCCGATCGCGTCCACCACCGGGCGCCCGCCGAACAGCACCCCGATCTCGACGCCGGGCATCGGGTGGCCGGCCGGGACGGTCTCGGCCTCGGCGTCCTCGGCGGTGAGCCGGCGGAAGACCTTGGTCATGGTGGTCTCGGACGGCCCGTAGAGGTTGACCAGCTCCTTGTCGCCCCCGAACAGGGCCCGCCACCAGGCGATGTCGGCGGGGCGGACCGGCTCCCCGGCCATCAGCACGCTGCGCAGCCGCGGCAGGGAGTCGGCGGCCAGCCCGGCGGCGCGCAGGGTGCGGAACACGGTGGGCACGCAGTGCAGCAGGTCGACCTGCTGCTCGGTCAGCCAGCGGGCCAGGGCCGCGCCGACGGGGATGGCGCCGGGCGCCGGGAGCACGGCGGTGCCGCCGGCGCACAGCGGGACGAGGGCGTCGCGCAGGAAGGCGTCGAAGCCGGGGGAGGTGAGCATGGAGATCCGGGTGCCCGGGGCGATGCCGAACTCGGCGATCTCCCAGTCCAGGAAGTGCGCGACGGCCTCGAAGCTGCCCCGGATGCCCTTGGGGCGGCCGGTGGTGCCCGAGGTGAAGTAGACGTAGCCGGCGTCGGGGCCGCTGATGCCGGTCCAGTCGTCGGCCGCCCAGGGCAGCGGGGTGATCGACTCGGCGGTGAGCAGCGGCAGGTCGCCCTGTCCGGCGACGGCCAGGTGCTGCCCGCCGGTGGTCGGGCCGTGTCCGGCGGCGGCCAGCGCGGAGCGGCCGGCGGCGTCGGCGAGCACGGTGCCCGGCCGGAGGTCCTCCAGCAGGGCCGTCCAGCGGGCGGCGGGCTGGCGGGTGTCCACCGGGGCGAACGGGCGGCCGGTGGCGGCGCAGGCGAGGATCGCCGCGACCACCGGGACGGGGTCCGCGCAGGCGACCAGGACCGGGCCGGTGCCGGTGGCGAGGCGGTCGCGCAGGCCGGCGGCCAGCTTGGCCAGCTCCTGGTGGCTCCAGACCCGCTCGGCGGTGGCGAGGGCGGGGGCGGCGGCTCGGCGCTCGACCTGGTCGGCCCAGCGGTCGAGGATGCTCGTGTGGCTCACAACTCTCCGTTCATGATCCGGTGGGCCACGACCGTCAGCGGGTCGAGGGAGGGCAGGGCCTCGCTCAGACCGGCGTCCTCGATCGCCCTGGTGACCAGGTGCAGCTCGGTGCAGGCGGCGACGAAGGACCGCACGCCGTAGCGGGGCAGGGTCTCGCGCAGGAAGTCGATGGTGCGGGCCGGGTCCTCGCCGCGCTTGAGGCGGTGGATCTCCCGGTGCAGCGCCTCCTGGTCCGGCGGGCGCAGGGCCACCAGCTGCCGGGCGGCCCGGGCCCCGGCGGCGCCCGAGGTGAGGATGCCGGCCCGGGCGGTGCCGGAGGAGCAGAGCAGCAGGTGCGGTTCGCCGGCCGCGGCCAGTTCCTCGTGCACCACGTCGACCAGTGAGACGCAGCGCGCCGTGAGGTCGGCCGGCAGGGCGCCGAGCACGTGGTGGGCGGTGATGCAGGCGACCACCACGCGTTCCGCGCCGGCGGCCAGCAGGCCGCGCAGCGAGGACTCCACGGCGCGGCGCAGCTCGTCGAGTTCGCCGCTGCCGATGGCCTCGGTGCGGTCCACCACGGCCGGGTCGGACCAGAGCAGCACCCGCGGGGTGTCCTGCTCGGGGTGGAGCCGGCAGGCCCGGTAAACGGTGCGCAGCAGTTCGACGGAGGCCAGCGGCCCCATGCCGCCGACCACCCCGACCAGCGGGTGGCGCGGGCGGGTGCCGGGGCCGGCGATCGGCCCGGCGGCTGTGGCGGTCATCCCAGGCACGGCAGATCGAACTCCTCGACGAAGAGGGCGAAGGTCGCGACGAGCATCAGGTAGTCGGTGTCCAGGTGGGCGTGCACCTGCTGGCCGTCACCGCGCTGACGCTGCGTCAGGGCGGCGATGGTGTCCGGGTTGAAGTAGCCCTGGCGGCGGACGGTCGCGGGGGAGACCAGCTCCTCGAACCAGTCGGCGCCGGTGCTCAGCAGGTGGCTGCTGGTCTGGCCGCGGAAGCCGTACTTCTGCCGGCTGAGCACCTCGCCGGGCACCAGGCCCTCGGCCGCCCGGCGCAGCACCGCCTTCTCCCGGCCGTGGGCGAGCATCAACTCCGGTGGCAGCGTGGTGGCGTGGTCGACCACCGCGTTCGCCAGGAAGGGGAAGCGCAGCTCGACGCCGTTGGCCAGGGCCATCCGGTCGCCGTGGTCGCCGAGCAGGTGGTCGGCGAGCCGCAGGTGGTAGTCGAGGTAGGAGCGCTGGTGCAGCGGGTGGCGCCCGGCCAGCCGCTCGGGGTCGACGAGGCGCTGGTTGGTGACGGAGAACTCGTCCAGCCCGTAGGCCAGGTCCTCGGCGTACAGCTCGCGGCGGAACTCCTGGGCGGGCAGCTGGTCCTGCTCGTAGCCGAGGTCGACGCCCCACATCCGTTCGCGGATCTCGCGTTCCAGCCGGGCGTCCAGGCCGGTGAGCCGGCTGCCGCCGAGCCCGGTGGCGTCGAAGCGGTAGCCGGGGTAGCCGCCGAACAGCTCGTCGGCGCCCTCGCCGCTGAGCGCGCCGACCGTCCCGGCGGCGCGGACGGCCTCGGACAGCGCCAGCGAGCAGACGTTGTACGACTCGCGCACGGGCGCCTCGGCGTGGCGCACCATCGCGGTGATCCGCTCGGCCACCTCGTGCTCGCCGACCGGGACTTCGTGGTGCTCGGTGCCCAGCTTGGCGGCGACCAGCCGCTGGTGCGGGCCCTCGTCGAAGTCGCGGCCGGGGAAGGTGACGGAGAAGCTGGGCCAGGCGTGGCCGGGCCGGGCCCGGGCCATCAGGGCGCCGATCAGGCTGGAGTCGAGGCCGCCGCTGAGGTACATGCCGATCGGCACGTCCGCGAGCAGCCGGCTGCGCACGGCCTCGTCGAGCAGGTCGGCGGTGCGGTGGGCGTACCGCTCCAGCTCCCGGTCCAGGGCCTCGGGGGCCACCGGGTCGAGGTCGGCGGCGAGCGGGAAGTCGAGGTCCCAGTACCGTTCGGTGCGCACGCCGGAGCGGTCGGCGATCAGCCGCTCGCCGGGGCGCAGGGCGCTGATGCCCTCGAACATGGTGCGCGGGCTGACCAGTCCGGGCAGCGTCAGCACCTGGTCGAGGCCGCGCAGGTCGACCCGGGCGCTGACGGCGGGGTGGCGCAGGATCGCCTTGATCTCGGAGGCGAAGATCAGCTGGCCGTCGGCGACGGTGTAGAAGAGCGGGACGATGCCGGCCCGGTCGCGGGCGAGCAGCAGCCGCTGCGCGGCGGCGTCGTGCAGCGCGAAGCCGAACTGGCCGTCCAGGTGGGCCGTCAGGTCCTCGCCGTACTCGCGGTACAGGTGGACCAGCACCTCGGTGTCGCTCTCGGTGCGGAACCGGTGGCCGCGGCGGCTCAGCGCGGTGCGCAGCTCGCGGTGGTTGTAGATCTCGCCGTTGCAGACCGAGACCAGGGTGCCGTCCTCGGTGCGGTGCGGCTGGTTGCCGCCGGCGAGGTCGTTCAGGGCCAGCCGGCGAAAGCCCAGGCACAGGCCGTCCGTGGCGTAGTGGCCGTCGTCGTCGGGGCCGCGGTGCACCAGGCACGCCGTCATCTCCCGGACCACGGCGGCATCGGCCGGGCGACCGCCGCCCAGGACGAATACGCCGGTTATTCCGCACATTCTGTCCGCCCTCTCCCGTCGTGCGTTCGGAACTCGTCGTCGGAACTTGTCGTCGGAACTCGCCGATCGAAATACTCTGGAAATATCCGAAAGAAACCCGGACGAAGAGCACCGTAACAGAGCTCGGTGTTCCGGGAAAGACTCAAGATCCTTATGCGCCAACCGACTATTTCAGGGCACAACTGAGCTGCGGCATCGCCTGGTTGGATCTGCCCAGGGCATGCCGGAATACGGGCTGGACCAACCCGTGAATTACCGCATAAAGTCGTGCGGGAGGCCTGTTCAGGCTTCGCGTAATTGACTGGGAAAGAAAAAGGAGCAGCGATGACCGGTTCGTCCGCCGTACAGCACGACGAGGTGGCCCGATGGACGCCGTGGCACCGGGACGCCGCGCCGAACGGGCGGTCCGGGCCCGTACGCGTCTACTGCCTGCCGCACGCCGGCGGCTCCGCGAGCGCCTACCTGCCGTGGGCCCGGTCCGGCGAGCAGCCGGGCCTGACGATCGTTCCGGTGGAACTGGCGGGCCGGGGCACCCGCCTCGCCGAGCCGCCGACGGCCGTCATGGACGAGGTGGTCGACGGCCTGCTCGCCCTGCTGGCGAGCCGCCCGGCGGACGAACCGTTCATCCTCTTCGGCCACAGCATGGGCGCCCGGATCGCCTACGAGACGACCCGCCGGCTCGCCGCCGAGGCACGGCCGCTGCCGCTCTCCCTCGTGGTCTCCGGCGGCCGGGCCCCCGGCACCCCGGACGTCACCCGGCTGCACGGACTCACCGACGACGAGCTCCTGGAGCGCATCGTCGGCCTCGGCGGGACCCCGGCCGAGGTGCTGGAGTTCGCCGACCTGATGCAGATGATCCTGCCGGTGCTCCGGGCCGACGTCACCCTGCTGGGCGAGTACAACGACCGGATCCGGCCGACCGTGCTGCCCTGCCCGGTGCTGGCGCTCGGCGGCGCCGACGACCTGATGGCCGGACCGGAGTGGATCACCGGCTGGCGGGCCACCACGGCGGCCGGCTTCCGCCACCGCATCCTGCCGGGCGACCACTTCTTCCTGCACCAGCAGCGGGCCGAGGTGCTCGCGGAGCTCGCGGCGCAGGCCCGGGCGTGCCTGGACACCGCGGACGGCCCCCAGGAGGGCCGGGCGCCGGGCGCCTGACCCCGGCCGCCCGGTTCCGTACGACGGGGCCGGGCGGCGGGTGGCGGTCCGTCCGGAACGCTCCGGACGGACCGTCATCGCCGGCCCTCGTCGGCCCGTCGCAGGACGGCGGCGACGACCCGGGCGATCTCGTCGATCGGCCCGGCGTCGGCGAGGTCCAGGTGCCGGGCGGCGAGCGGGTGGTTGGCCACCGGCCCGGTGGCGTGGGCCGACCAGACGGCCACCGTGTCCTGCGGCCGGTGGTCGCCGGTCGCGGTGAAGGTGGTCAGCGGCGCGTCCAGCACCCCCGGCGTCCACGCCGCTATCAGCGCGGCGTGGTAGCGGCAGGAGTCGAGGAACACCGCCAGCTCGTCCTCGTCGCGCGGCGCGGCCTCGCGCAGCGCCACGGCCAGCCGGTCGAGCAGCTCCGAGGGCTTGGGCTGCCACTGCTGCGCCAGGACGGCCGCCACCTCGGCGGCGGGCGCGCCCGTCGCCGTCAGCAGCTCGGCCAGCACGGCGGTGTCGGTGACCTCCCCGGCGTCCGGCGGTGCCGGGTGGCTGTCCAGCAGCGCGACCAGGTCGACCTGCTCGCCCTGCTCGCGCAGCAGCACGCCGATCTGGTGCGCGACCAGCCCGCCGAAGGACCAGCCGAGCACCCGGTAGGGGCCGTGCGGCTGGACGGCGCGCATCCGCGCCAGGTACTCCCGCGCCAGGCCGTCCACGTCGGCCGGCCGCTCCCCGCCGCCGACCGGGCCGATGCCCTGGAAGGCGTAGACCGGCTGGTCCGGGTCGAGCCCGCGCAGCAGGCCGATGAAGCCGAGGCCGTCGCCCGTCACCGGGTGGACGCAGAACAGCGGCGCCCGGTCGCCCGTGGCCCGCAGGGCCAGGAGCGGTTCGAAGGGAGCGTCGGCGCGCCCGGGCCGCCGCCCGGTCAGCCGCTGCGCCAGCGCGGCCGGGGTCGGGGCCTCGAACAGCGCCTTCACGGGCAGGTCGACGCCGAACTCCGCGTGGATGCGCTCGACCAGCCGGATCAGCAGCAGCGAGTGGCCGCCGAGCAGGAAGAAGTCGTCCTCCGGGCCGACCGCGGGCACGCCCAGCAGCTCGGCGAAGACCGCGACCAGCGTGCGTTCGGCCGGCGTGCGCGGCTCCCGGGCCCGGCTCTCGACGTGGGTCTGCGGCTCGGGCAGCGCCCGGCGGTCCAGCTTGCCGTTGGCCGTCACCGGGAGCGCGCCGAGCAGCACGTAGGCGGTGGGCACCATGTGGTCGGGCAGGTGGCCGCGCAGGTGGGCGCGCAGCGCGGCGGCCGTGGGCGGCTGCGCGGCGCCGTCCGGCACCACGTAGGCGACCAGCCGGGCGGTGCCGGTCCGGTCCTCGCGCACGGTGACGGCGCAGGCCGTGACCGCCGGGTGCTCGCCGAGTCGGGTCTCGATCTCGCCGAGCTCGATGCGGTGGCCGCGCAGCTTCACCTGGCTGTCCACCCGGCCCAGGTACTCCACCACGCCGTCGGGGCGGTGGCGGGCCAGGTCGCCCGTGCGGTACATCCGGGTGCCCGGCGCGCCGTGCGGGTCCGCGACGAAGCGTTCGGCGGTGAGCGCCGAGCGGCCGAGGTAGCCGTACGCGAGCTGCTCGCCGGTCAGGTAGAGCTCGCCCGGCACGCCCGGCGGGACGGGGTTGAGGGCGGTGTCCAGCACGTAGCCGCCGGAGTTCCAGATCGGCCGCCCGATCGGCACCGGGTGCGCCTGCTCGTCCGCCGGGCCGCACTTCCAGGCCGTCACCTCCACGGCGGCCTCGGTGGGCCCGTAGAGGTTGTCCAGCCGGACGCCCGGGAGCACCTGCCGGAACCGGCGCACGGTGGCCGCGGGCAGCGCCTCGCCGCTGGCCACCACCAGGCGCAGCCCGGTGCACTCGGCGGCCCGCGGGTGCTGGAGGAAGACGTCCAGCATGGACGGCACGAACTGGGCGACGCTCACGCCCTCGCGCTGGATCAGCTCCGCCAGGTAGGCCGGGTCGCGGTGCCCGTCGGGCTTCGCCAGCACCAGGGTGGCGCCGGTGATCAGCGGCCAGAAGAACTCCCACAGCGAGATGTCGAAGCTGGCCGAGGTCTTCTGCAGCACGCCGTCCCGGGCGCCGAGCCGGTACTCCTCCTGGCCCCAGCGCAGCCGGTTGGCGATGGCGTGGTGCGGGACGAGCACGCCCTTCGGCCGCCCGGTCGAGCCCGAGGTGTAGATCACGTAGGCCGGGTCCCCGGGGCCGGGGGCGGTCGGCGTGACGCCCTCGGGTGCTGGCAGGTCCTCCGGCGACAGGCAGGGCACGCCCTCGGCGGGGCGCAGCGCGGCGGCCTGCTCCGGGGCGGCGATCACCGCGGCCGGGCGGGCGTCCGCCAGCATGTACGCGAGCCGGTCGGCCGGGTAGTCCGGGTCCAGCGGCAGGTAGGCGCCGCCGGCGCGGTGGACGGCGCACAGCGCCACCACGAGCTCCACCGAGCGGGGCACGGCCACCGCGACCCGGCTGCCCGGGCGGACACCGACCGCGGCGAGCCGGCGGGCCAGCGCGTCGATCCGGCGGTCCAGCTCGGCCGGGCCGAGCGCCCGGCCCTCGAACACCAGGGCGGGGGTGTCGGACGGCGCGGCGAGCCCTGCCGACACGAGGGCGGCCAGCGTGGTCGGCGCCAGCTCCCGCCGCTCGCCGGCGGAGCGCTCCAGCAGCCGCGGCCGCTCGCCCTCGGCGGACAGTTCGAGCCGGGAGATCGGCCGCTCGGGATCGGCCGCGGCCGCGCCGAGCAGCCGCGTCAGGCAGCCGGCGATCGCCTCGACCGTGGCCCGGTCGAACAGGTCGGCGCGGTACTCGACGGCGCCGGTCAGCTCGTCGTCCGGGCCGGCGGGCGTGCCCAGGGTGACGGTGAGGTCGAACTTGGCCGGCGCCGGGCCGGCGGTGAGCAGCTCGCTGTCGAGGCCGGGGATCTCCACGGCGGCGCCCGCCTGCTCCATCACCAGGGCGACCTGGAAGAGCGGGTGGCGGCCGGGGGAGCGCTCCGGGTTGACCAGCTCGACGATCCGCTCGAACGGCAGGTCCTGGTGGGCGTAGGCGGCGAGGTCGGCGTCCTTGACGCGGCGCAGCAGCTCCCGGAAGCCCGGGTCCCCGTCGGTGTCGGTGCGCAGCACCAGCGTGTTGACGAAGAAGCCGACCAGGTCGTCCAGGGCCTCGTCGGTGCGCCCGGCGATCGGGGTGCCGATCGGCAGGTCGGTGCCGGCGCCGAGGCGGGTGAGCAGCGCCGCCAGACCGGCCTGGACGGCCATGAAGAGGCTGGCGCCGTCGGCCCGGGCGAGCTCCGCCAGGGCGCGGTGGTCCGCGCCGCTCAGCCGCAGCGGCACCCGGCCGGCCTGCTGGCCGGTCTCGGCGGTGCGCCGCCGGTCCACCGGCAGCGCGATCTCCTCGGGCAGGCCGGCCAGCGCCCCGCTCCAGTACTGCCACTGCCGGGCGGCGGTGCTGCCCGGGTCCTCGTCGTCCCCGAGCAGCGCGAGCTGCCACTGGGTGTAGTCGGCGTACTGGACGGGCAGGGCGCTCCACCCGGGGGCCCGGCCGGCCGTGCGGGCCTGGTAGGCGGCGCCCAGGTCGCGGGCGAGCGGGCCCATCGACCAGCCGTCGCAGGCGATGTGGTGGACCGTCAGCAGCAGGACGTGCCGCTCGGGGGCGAGGGCGAAGAGGTGGGCGCGCAGCGGCGGCTCCGACGCGAGGTCGAAGGGCTGGGCGGCGGCGGTGCGCAGGGCCTCGGTCAGGCCCTCCTCGGTCACCGTGGCGGCGCCGGACTGCCGCAGCAGCGGCGGGAGTTGATCCGGGGTGAGGATCCGCTGGCGGGGGGCCGCGTCCTCGCCGCGGGAGAGCGGGAAGACGGTGCGCAGGGCCTCGTGGCGTGCGGCGCAGTCGTGCAGCGCGGCGGCGAGGGCGTCCCGGTCCAGGGCGCCGGTCAGGCGCAGGGCCAGCGGGATGTGGTACGCGTCGCTGTGCGGGTCCAGCTGCTGGAGGAACCAGAGCCGGCGCTGGGCGTGCGAGAGCGGGATCCGCTCGGGGCGGGCGGCGGCGGCCAGCGCCGGGCGACATCGCCCGGCGTCCACCGCGCGGGCGAGCCCGGCGGCCGTCGGGCTCTCGAAGACCGCCCGGATGGGCAGTTCGGCTCCCAGGGCGGTGCGCACCCGGCTGACCAGCCGGGTGGCGAGCAGGGAGTGGCCGCCGAGCGCGAAGAAGTCGTCGTCGGGGCCGACCTCGGCCACGCCGAGGACCTCGGCGAGCAGCGCGCACAGCGCGGCCTCGCGGGCGTCCCGGGGGGCCCGGGAGCGGCCGGTGGCGGCCCGCAGCTCGGGCTCGGGCAGAGCGGAACCGTCCAGCTTCCCACTGGAGTTGAGCGGGAGCCGGGCCAGCACGGCGTAGGCGGCCGGGATCATGTAGTCGGGCAGCTGCCCGGCCAGCAGCTCGCGCACCTCGGCGAGGTCGGGGGCGTTCCCGTCCTCGGTCACCAGGTAGGCGGCGAGGTGGCGCTCCTCGGCGCCGGCGCCCCGGGCCAGGACGGCGGCCTGCACGATCGCGGGGTGGCGCAGCAGCACCGCCTCGATCTCGCCGGGCTCGATCCGGAAACCGCGGATCTTGATCTGCCCGTCGGCCCGGCCGAGGTACTCCACCTGGCCGTCGCGGCGCATCCGGGCGAGGTCGCCGGTGCGGTACATCCGGGCGCCGGGCGGGCCGTACGGGTCGGCGGTGAAGCGCTCGGCGGTCAGGGCGGGGCGGCGCAGGTAGCCGCGGGCCAGGTGCGGCCCGGACAGGTAGAGCTCGCCGGGCACGCCGAGCGGGACGGGGCGCAGCAGGTCGTCCAGCAGGTACGCCCGGGTGTTGTCGAGCGGGCGGCCGATGACGGGGGTGCGGCTGTCCGCCAGGGAGCAGGCGAGCGCGTCGACGGTGCACTCGGTCGGGCCGTAGTAGTTGAACACCGCCACGTCCGGCAGGGCGGAGAGTTCGCTCCACAGCGCCGGCCCGACGGCCTCGCCGCCCAGCATCAGCACGGCCGGGCGGTGGTGGCCCTCGGCGAAGAGGCCGGCGGCGGTGAGCGCCGGGACGTACGTCGGGGTGAGGTCCAGGAAGTCGAGGCGCTCCCGGCGGACGTAGCCGACCAGGGCCTGCGGGTCGAGCCGGACCTCGTCGCTCAGCAGGTGCAGCGGGTGGCCCTCCAGCAGCCAGAACAGCGGCTCCCAGGCGGTGTCGAAGGTGATCGAGGCGACCAGGCCCAGCTGGAGGCGCCGGCCCTGCGGGCCGCCGGACGGGCGGACCATGCGGGTGCGGTGGTGGTGCATCAGGCTGCTGAGGCCGCCGTGCGGGATCACCACGCCCTTGGGCACCCCGGTCGAGCCGGAGGTGTGGATGACGTAGGCCGGGTCGTCCGGGCCGGTGGGGCCGGTGCGGTCGGCGTCCGTCAGGTTCCCGCCGGGGTGGGCGGCGACGGCGGCCCGCGCCCCGGGCTCGTCCAGCACCAGGACGGGCGCGCCGTCCGGCAGCCGGCCGGCGTCGGCGGCCGTGGCGAGCACGCAGACCGGGGCGGCGTCGGCGAGGATGCCGGCCAGCCGCTCGCGCGGCATGGCGGGGCTGACCGGTATGTAGGCGGCGCCCGACTTGAGGACGGCGAGCAGCGCGATCAGCAGGTCGGTGGTGCGCGGCAGCGCCAGGACGACGTAGCGCTCGGGGCCGGCCCCGCGCCGCACGAGCTCCCGGGCGAGCCGGTTGGCGCGCTCGTTGACCTCGGCGAAGGTGAACCTGCCGTCCTCGGCGACGAGGGCCGTGACCTCGCCCTCCAGAGCGGCGCGCTCCTCGAAGGCGCCGTGGTACGTCACGGCGGGGGCCGGCAGGACGGGCAGGGCGGGCCCGTGGGCGCGCTCGAACAGGTCGAGCCGCTCCTCGGCGCCGATCAGGTCGTACCCGCCGATCCGCTGGTCCGGGTCGGCCGCGGCCGCGGCGAGCAGCCGGCCGAGCCGGGCGGTCAGGGCCTCGGCACCCTCGCGGGTGAACAGGTCGGTGCTGTACTCGACGAAGCAGCCGAGCCCGGCCGGGGCGCCGTCGGCGTCGTGCACCTCGCGCATGTTGAAGGACAGGTCGAACTTGGCACCGCCCGGGCCCGCCTCGGCGATCTCGGTCTCGATGCCGGGCAGCGCGAGGGAGGCCTCGGGGGTGTTCTGGAAGGCCAGCATCACCTGGAACAGCGGGTGCCAGCCCAGCGAGCGGTGCGGGTTGAGCGCGGTGATCAGCCGCTCGAACGGGAACTCCTGGTGGGCGAAGCCCTGGAGGTCGGTGCGGCGCACCCGCTTGAGCAGCTCGCGGAAGGTCGGGTCACCGGAGGTGTCCAGGCGCAGGACCAGCGGGTTGACGAAGTAGCCGACCACGTCGTCGTAGCGCTCGTCGGTGCGGCCCGCGATCGGGCTGGCGATCGGGATGTCCGTACCGGCCCCCGACCGGGTCAGCACCGTCGCCAGCGCCGCCTGGAGCACCATGAACATGCTGACCCGGCAGGAGCGGGACAGCGCCAGCAGCTCGCGGTGCAGCTCGGCCGGGAGGTCCCACGGGAAGTACTCGCCCCGGTGCGACATCACGGCGGGCCGGGGGTGGTCGGTGGGCAGCTCCAGGAAGTCCGGCAGGCCCGCCAACGCCTGGCGCCAGTAGGCGAGTTGGCGCCCGCCCTGGCCCTGCGGATCGTCCAGGTCGCCGAGGTTCGCGTGCTGGCGCACGGCGTACTCGGCGTACGTGCCGGGCAGTGGGGACCAGACGGGCGCCCGGCCCTGGCTGCGGGCCAGGTAGGCGGTGCTCAGGTCGCGGGCCAGCGGGGCCAGCGACCAGCCGTCGCCGGCGATGTGGTGCAGCACCATCAGCACCACGTGCTGCTGCGGGCCGAGCACGAACAGGTGCACCCGCAGCGGGGCCTCGGCCTCCAGGTCGAAGACGTGCCCGGCCCCGGCCTCGATCAGGGCGGGCAGCTCCTCCTCGGTGACGGGCACCACGGTGAGGACCGGCGCCAGCTCGGCCATCGCCAGCACCTGCTGGCGCGGCACGCCGTCGCGCTCGGGGAAGACGGTGCGCAGGGCCGCGTGCCGCTCCACCACGTCGGCCAGGGCGGACCGCAGCGCCTCGTGGTCGACCGGGCCGGTCAGCCGCAGCGCCACCGGGACGTTGTACGAGGCGTCGCCGCCTTGGAGGCGGTCGTTGAACCAGAGCGCCAACTGTGCGTACGACAGCGGTGTCTCCGCGGGCAGGCTGTGTTCGCCCAGCACGGGGCATCCCTCCAGGTGGAACCGCCCCGCCGGCCGGGTGGGTCGGGCGGGCCGGACGGTGGTTTCCGGTGGCTCTTGGCCGTTGTGGGCCCCGGCCGTGGTGAGTCGCGGCCGTGGTGAGTTACGGGCCGTCGTAGGCCGTCGGGGGCCGCGGCCGTGGTGAGTTCAGGCCGTGGTGGGCCCCGCCGTGGTGATGAGCGGGCCGTGGTGATGTGCAGGCTGCGGTGATTCGCGGACCGTGGTGATTCGCGGGCCGCCGTGGGCCCCGGGGCCGTCGCGGGCCCCGGCCGTGGTGGCCTCCGGGGGTCCTTGTGGGCTCCGGGGCCGTGGGGGGCCCGCCGACGTCCCTCGGCGGGGGGACTACCGGCTACCGCGCTGTGCGGGCGGGAGTCACGCGGTCCAGCGGTAGGTCATGTCCGGCTCGTTCTCCTCGTTGCGGCTGCCGTCGTTGGTGTCCACCACGACGAAGCCGTGCCGCTCGTAGAAGGCGCGCGCCTCGGTGTTCTTCTGGAAGACGTGCAGCGAGAGCTCCTGCGGGCTGGCCGACCTGACGGCCTCCAGCAGCACCGTCCCGATGCCGCGGCGGCGCGCCTCGGGGCGCAGGTAGAGGTGGTCGAGCAGGCTGCCGTCGAGCGAGGCGAAGCCCAGCACGGCCCCGGTCCCGGCGTCCTCGGCCAGCCACACCCGGGTGTCCGGGAGCACGACGTGGGTGATCCAGCTCAGGGTGGCCTCGTCACTGTGCAGACGGGGCAGGTACGGCATGGTCGCGGTGCGGGAGGCCAGGAAGACCTCGGTGACGACACCGGCGTCCTCGGCTACCGCGGCCCGCAGGCGGACGTTCGCGGTGAGCGGTCCGTCGGACTGCATCCACATCTCCTCGGTCAGGTGCGTGAAGGGGCGGTGGTGCCGCGGGTGACGACCGAAGGAGGAATACGTGATCGGCACCCGTCGCACACCGACGCTACGGTCGCGAACTATGGGCGATGGAGCCGAATTTCCCCCCGGATGGGCCGACATAGTGCGTCCCGGCGGCATTGATCTTCGAGCAACCTAACACCTGGTCATGGACAGGGGAACCCCCGAAAGCAGGTTCCTGACAAGTCGATTCTGCGGTTAGATGATCGCGCGGGCCCGGCCCCCGGGGAGCGAGGATTTCGGCGCACCGGGCGGTGACATTCCCCGACTTCCCTTGTACCTTCCCCGACGCCGAACTTCCCCTGGCTTCGCCCGACTTCCTCCGCCTTCCCCCGTACTTCCCCTGCGCTTCCCCAGTACTTCCCCTGCACTTCCCCGACTCCCCGAAAGGAGCGCCCGCGTGGACACCCCTGCCGTCCGAATCAGCGGCGCGGTCAAGACGTTCGGTGCCACCACCGCGGTGGGCGGCCTGGACCTGGAAGTGCCGCCCGGCATGTTCCTGGGCCTGCTCGGGCCCAACGGTGCGGGCAAGTCCACCACCATGCGGATGCTCACCGGGCAGACCCGCGCGGACGCGGGCACCGTGGAGGTGTTCGGGCACCGGATGCCAGAGGACTCCCGCCGCGCCCGCTCCCTGGTCGGCGTCGTCCCGCAGCACGACAACATCGACCCCGAACTGACGGTGCGCCAGAATCTCGACGTGTTCGTCCGGTTCACGGCCCTGCCGCGCGAGCGCTACCGTGAGGCGGTCGACCAGGCGCTGGCCGCCGTCCGGCTGACCGACCGCGCGAACACCCGCGCCGACGCGCTCTCCGGCGGCATGCGCCGACGGGTCCTGCTGGCCCGGGGCATCGTCAACAACCCGCGGCTGCTGCTCATGGACGAGCCCACCGTCGGCCTGGACCCGCAGATCCGGCAGGACCTGTGGGACGTCATCGACGGGATGCGCGAGAGCGGCACCACCGTCGTCATGTCGACCCACTACATCGAAGAGGCGGAACGGCTCGCCGACGAGGTGGCCGTGGTGACCGGCGGCCGGGTGATCGCCCGGGGCACCCCCGCCGAACTGCTGCGCGCGCACGCGGGCGCACAGGCCGCCGAGTACCGGGGCGACGCGGCCCGGCGCGAACTCGTCGAGGCCGAGGCCGCCCGGGCCGGACTGCCCAGCCGGCGGACCGGGCCGGCGGTCTCCGTCCTGCGCGCCGAGACCATCTCCGCGCAGCTGCACGAGCGTCTCGGGCCGCCGGACGTGCTGCGCCCGACCTCCCTGGAGGACGTGTTCGTCGCACTGACCGGAGAACTGTTCGGCTGAGCCCGGGCCGGCCGCTCTCTCGCCCCTCGCCCCTCGCTCCCTGGCCTACCGCCCGCCTGCCCGCCCCCACAGAGAGGACACCCGATGACCACGGCGACGCCCATGCCCCGCACCGAGGCCCAGACCGGCCCCGCCCCAGGCCTCCCGCCCGCCCTGTGGCCGACCATGCGGGCGGTGTGGCTGCGCGAACTGCTGCTCTTCCGCCGCTACTGGCCCGCCATCACCTTCGGCTCGCTGATCGAGCCGCTGGTCTACATGACCGGGTTCGGCATCGGCTTCAGCCGGCTGATCGACTCGGTCCAGGGACACCCGTACCCGCAGTTCGTCGGCGTCGGCATGGTGGTCACCTCGGTGCTCTTCGCCTCGGCCTTCGCCGGGATGTTCGAGAGCTTCAACCGCCGCAAGTACCAGAAGATCTACGACGCCGTGCTGTGCCAGCCCGTCGACGTCTGGGAACTGGTCACCGCCGAGGCGTCCTGGATCGCCGTCAAGTCCTCCGTCTACGGCACCGCGCCGCTGCTGGTCTGCCTCGCCATCGGCCTGCCGCCGGGGCCGGAGCTGCTGCTGGTGCCGCTGGTGGCGCTGGTCTCCGGCTTCGCCTTCGCCCTGCTCGGCATGTGGGTGTCCTGCCTGGTGCCGGCGATCGACTGGCTGCGGCTCGTGGTGTCCGGCGTGCTCACACCGCTGGTGATGGCCGCGGGCGTGTTCTTCCCGCTGGACGGGCTGCCCGACTGGGTCCAGGGAGTGGCGGCCGTCAACCCGATCTTCCACTGCACGCAGCTGGTGCGTCACGCCGCCTTCGGGACGCTCGGGGCGGGCGACGCCCTGCACGGGGCCGTCCTGGCCGCATTCGCCGTCCTCGCCTGGTTCCTGGCCGTCCGCGGGATGCGCCGCCGACTCATCGACTGAACCGGCCCCGGACCTCCCGGAGCAACACGCAGACCCGCAGACCCGCAACACGTAGACCGTGCAGCACGCAGACCAAGGAGAACCACCCCGATGACAGCCCGCGCCGCGAGCCCGCGCCGTTTCCTGATGTGCCGGCCCAGCCACTTCGGCGTCAGCTACTCCATCAACCCCTGGATGCACCCGGAGAAGCCGGTCGACGGCGCGCTCGCGCTCGCCCAGTGGACCAGGCTGCGCGACCTCTACCGCGAACTCGGCCACACCGTCGAGGAGATCGACCCGCTGCCCGGACTGCCCGACATGGTCTTCGCGGCCAACGGCGCGACCGTGGTCGACGGGAAGGTCCTGGGCGCGCGCTTCCGCCACGCCGAGCGCACCGCCGAGGGCCCGGCCTACCTGTCCTGGTTCCGCGAGCGGGGCTGGTCCGAACTGCTGTGGCCCGAGCACATCAACGAGGGCGAGGGCGACTACCTGCTGGTCGGCCGCCGGCTGCTGGCCGGCACGGGCTTCCGCACCGACCCGAGGTCGCACGCCGAGGCCCAGGAGTTCTTCGGCGTCCCGGTGACCAGCCTGACCCTGGTCGACCCGGAGTTCTACCACCTGGACACGGCGCTCGCCGTCCTCTCCGACGACGAGATCATGTACTACCCGGAGGCCTTCACCCCCGGCAGCCGGGCGGTACTGCGCGAACTGTTCCCGGACGCCATCCAGGCGACCGCCGAGGACGCCGCCGTCTTCGGCCTCAACGCGCTCTCCGACGGCCGCCACGTCCTCCTCCCCGAATCGGCCACCCACCTGATCGGCGAACTGCGCCGACGCGGCTTCGAACCGATCGGCGTGGACCTCACCGAACTCCTCAAGGCGGGCGGCAGCGTCAAGTGCTGCACCCTGGAACTGCGCGGCCACTGACCGCACCGACAAGCCCACCGGTTTTCACCGAGCACGAGAGGACGACGCGGTGACGAATCCCTTCGACGACCCCGACGCCGACTACCTGGTCCTGGTCAACGCAGAGGGCCAGCACTCACTGTGGCCCGCCGTCGCCACCGTGCCCGAGGGCTGGAAGACGGTGTTCGGCGCAGCGCGACGCCAGGCCTGCCTCGACCACATCGAGCAGACCTGGCCCGACATCCGCCCCCGCACCCTGACCCGCGACTGACCTGACCACCACACCACCCCGCCCACCAGCGCAGCCGCCCCCCCCCCCCCGCGCGCCGCGCGGGCGCCCGGCGGGGGGGGGGGCGGGCGCCGGAGGACTCAGCTCGGTCGCTGAGGCGCGACCGGCGC
>NZ_JBHWIO010000025.1:7327-13076 GCF_042732075.1 Kitasatospora sp. NPDC059812 | reverse complement strand
GCCCCCCCCCCCGGGGGGGGGGGGGGGGGGGGGGGGGGGGGGGCGGGTGGACTGTCGTCCTGGAACGTGGTCCGGGGCGATGATCGGCCGCCGCTTGCCTACCGGTATCCGTCCGAAGATCAGAAGGGCGACCAGCCGCTCCAGTTGCCGGAGAGGTTGTTACGGGAGTTGACCCACTGCCTGCCGTCGGTGCCGATCGCCGAGATGGTGTAGCTGTCGGGGTTGGCCCACGTGCGGACGGCCGGTGTGGTGACCTGGAAGTGTCCCCCCATGCTCTTCCAGTCGCTCAGCCATGTCCCGTTCATCCCGTTCCAGCGGGTCCAGACCGCCCCGTCCGTGCCGATGACGAACACTTCGTCCTGGCCCTGGGGCAGGTGCAGCCATGCCTCGCCGTGGTTGGGGTCGTCCGAGGCACAGTAGAAGTCCCCGCCCCAGACGGAGTGGCAGATGCCGACCGTCGCCGTGCCCGCCTCCGCCGGGGCCGCCGCGAACGCGAGCGATCCCGAGACCGCCGCGGCCACCATCAGTGCCTTGATCCTGCTCCTCATGATCTGTCTCCTTCTCGCCGCCCCCGATGGGCCCGGGTGGTGGCATGTGTGGAACATGACATGGTTATTGGTGCTGTCGGGCGGCTCGGCCTGGGCTGTTCGAACAATCGGCCGGGACGCGTCCCACGCATCCTCACAACGGCGTCGGGTCCATGACAATCCCAGATTTCTGGGATGTCGGTCCGACGAACCTCTGTGCTCGCCCCGGGTCCCGAGTGGCCCGACATCCGCCCCCGCACCCTGACCCACGACTGACCCCCACACTGCCCCGCCCACTCACCCCGCCCGGTCGTGCCGCAGAAACGCAGCACCCCTCCCCGGCCCGCAGACGGCTGCCCTACGGGATGGCAGAGTTCCTGCTGAGGCCGCTGCGCGACGAGTTCGACGGACGGCCGATCAGGAAGCGGGCCGGGAGCTGCCGGAGAGGCCCCGGGAGTGACCGGCTGCGCCCGGTTGAGAACCTTTGGGGTGGGACGTTGTACACGGAGAGGCCGGTCAGGGAATCGGCGCGGGTGATGTGGGAGCACAAGGCGCTGCTGCTCCTGCCCGGGATCGCCGGCGTGGTGCTCGCCGGGTTGGTCGGGGGGCTCGCCCTGGGGGTGACGGGGCTGTGGTCGGGGGCCGTCCTGGCGAACGTGGCATTGGTGGTGGTCGCGATCCTCGTCGTGGCGGTCTTCGCCACGTTCTTCAACGCGGTCCTGATCGTCGCGGCGGACGACGCGTTGCGGGGGCGGCCGGTCGGGATCGGGGCCGGCTACGGGCGGGCGCTGCGGCGGCTGCCGGCGATCGTGGTGTGGGCACTGGTCGGTGTGGTGGTGATCTTCTTCGGGTCGCTGCTGCTGGTCGGGATCTGGTGGGCGATGGCCTCCTACCTGGTGCTGCCGGCGATGATGATCGACGGCGTCGGGGTCCGTGAGGCGATGCGGACGTCCCGGCAGGCGTTCCGGGCCCACGGCGGGGACAGTGGGCGCAGTTCTACCTGGATCGCTCTGCCCGTCACGCTGTCCTTCTTTCCGTCGGTGGCGGTCTTCGGCGTGGGCCTCACGGCGGTCGACCGGGTCTCCGGGGTGTTGGCCATGGCGGGTGCGACCCTGTGGCTGGCGGTTGCCGTGACGGTGACGGCGAGCCTGTCCGGGGTGTTCCGGGTGCGCCATTACCGCGAGTTGACGGGACGACCGGCCCCGGCGCCAACGCTTCCTGCGCTGCACGTTTCACCGGTGGAGTAGTGCGGGTGGTCGGCGGCCGTTCGACCACCCGCGCTCTCGTACTCACCGGGGAGTCGGCGTCGAATGACGCCCGCGGTCGGCCGGTGCTACTTGGAGTCGACCCGGCCGAGCGGGTCGGCTTCGGCTGCCAGCGCTTCGCATGCCGTCTGCCAGACGGGGTCGCCGGGGTGGAGCGCGGTGCGCAGGTAGGCCCAGGTGAGCCGTTGGAGCAGCGCGACCCGTGCGGGGCTCTCGTCCGTGGTCTCGGCGACGTCGTATCCGGAGATCCCGCCGAGCCCGTGCTCCGCGTCGAACAGGGTGAGCAGCGACTTGGGGCCGGGGGAGAGGGTGTACGGATCGGTGTGCCAGTCCGGGCCCCGGACCGTCAGGTGGGCGGAGGCGTCCTTGTCCCCGGCGACCACGAGCGTGGGCGTCGTCATCCGGGAGAAGTCCGGGGTCGAGAGGAAGGGGTAGTTCTCGGCCACCTGCGGGGTGAGGGCGTCGCCGCCCCTGCCGGGTGCGGCCAGGAGGACGCCCGCCGTGATCCGGGGCTCGGCCAGGTTCACGGTCATCCCGTCGTCGGGGTCGGTGAGCCGGGCGCCGAGCAGCAGGCTCGCGGTGTGCCCGCCCATCGAGTGCCCGGCGACGGCGACCCTGCCGTGGTCCAGGCGTCCGAGGAGCTGGGGGACGGCGGCCTCGATCGTGTCGAGCCGGTCGAGGATGTGCGTCATGTCCTCGGCCCGGGACCGCCAGTACATGGGGGCCCCGGGGGTGTCGGGGGCGAGGTCCAGCGTCGTCGAGCTGAGGTGGGTGGGCTGGATCACGGCGAAGCCGTGCGCGGCCCAGAAGTTGACGAGGGGGGCGTAGCCGTTCAGCGAGGAGAGGTGGTTCGAGTGGCCCTGGCCGTGGGAGAGGAGGACGACCGGCAGGTCGCTCCCGGACAGTGGGGCGGAGACCCGCACCTCCAGGTCCACGGCCCGGCCGGGCACCGGCAGGACGACCGGACTGACGGAGAGGATGGGGATGGGGGCGGGCGGGCCGAAGGTGTCGGCCGGGTGCGTCGATTCGCTCATGGTGCGCATGTCCCTTCGGGGGCCTTTCCCGGTCGGGCCTGAGCGGCCGGCGGCGGGCGAGGCGGTCGGGAGCGTCCGGTTTCGGCTATGCTGAAACCGGAACCTTGTTCCACTTACTATACGGAACATCGTTCCGCTTAGTCAACGGTCATCGGCCAACGGCTGTCGGCTGTCGGAAGGAGAGCATCGTGTCCACTGCGGGCCAGCCCAGGGAGACCCAGCCAGGGGAGACCCAGCCAGGGGAGACCCCACCCGGGGAGTCGCCGGCCAGGGGAAGGCGGGCCGACGCGCAGCGCAACCGGCAGACGCTGCTGGCCGCCGCCGCCGAGGTGTTCGTCTCCTCCGGCGTCGACGCGCCGATCCGCGAGATCGCGGCCAGGGCGGGCGTCGGAACGGGGACGATCTACCGCCACTTCCCGACCCGCGCGGATCTCGTCGTCGCCGTCTACCGCCACCAGGTCGAGGCCTGCGCCGAAGCCGGCCCGGCCCTGCTCGCCGAGGCCGACTCCCCGTTCGCGGCACTTCGCCAATGGGTCGACCTCTTCGTCGACTTCCTGGTCACCAAGCACGGACTCGCCAACGCGCTGCAGTCGGACGGCAGCGGCTTCGACGCGCTGCACGCCTACTTCCTCGACCGCCTGGTGCCCGTCTGCGCACAGCTGCTCGCCGCCGCGGCCGAGGCCGGCGAGATCAGGCCCGGAACGCAGGCCTACGAACTGATGCGCGGCATCGGCAACCTCTGCGCCGGCCGCGACGGCGACCCCCGCTACGACCCCCGCCGCCTGGTCGACCTGCTCCTCCAGGGCCTCCAGCGACCGCCGTCATCCTGACGCGCGAGGGCCTTCCGCAACCGCGAGCACCTCGGCTCAGCCCGTCCTGGCCAGCATGGCGTGGATGGACCTGATCACCACGTCGGGGCGGTCGAGCGGGACGTCGTGCGAGCTGTTGTCGGCCACGACCAGGTCGCGGTCGGGGGCGGCGTGAGCGAACGCCGCCTGCGCGTCGCGCCAGAGCTGGGCATCCTGCGGCGAGGTCTCGAACGGTGTCCTGGCCGAGGCGATGACCGTCGCCGGAAGGTCCTGCGGCCAGGACGCCTGGTGGTACGCACGGTGCATGGCCGCGTAGTCCTGTGCCACGGAGAGCAGTTGGCGGGTCTGGGGAGTGGAGGGCTGGGAGGCGAGAGCGGCGACCTGGTCCTTGTTCGCGGCCACGACCCGGTCGATCTCGCCGTCGGTGTAGAAGTCGGGCAGGCTGGCGTCGATCAGAACCGCACCCCCTACCCACCCGGGGTGGCTGCGCACGAAGTAGGTGGCGATCTCCCCGGCCTCCGAGTGCGAAGCCAGGACCACGTGGCTCGTGGCGCCTGCCGCCGTCAGCACCGCCGCCAGATCCGACACGGCGTCGTCGACCCGCCACGGTCCGGCCACCTCCTCGCTGGCACCCAGACCGGCCCGGTCGTACGTGATGATCTCCGCACCGGTGTCCTTGGCCAGGGCCGGCACCAGGTCCTTCCAGTAGGACGAGCCCTGCCCGCCGCCGGCATCCAGCACGACCGCCGGCAGACGGCCGGGCGTGACATGGAAGACCAGCCGGTGCCCGTTGTTGACGACCGTCCGGGCGGAGCCGTCGGAGCCGTCGGAACCGGCCGCTGAACCGGGCGAGCCGACCGCACCCGGCACGCGGGACGTGCCGCACGCGGCCGCGCTTCCCAGTGCGAGAGCGGCGGTGGCGAGCAGGAGCACTGCTCGCCGACTGCGTGACGTCATGATCCGTCCTCCGATTGCATGATGAAGGCGCGTCAGGACAAGTCACCCGCCACCGACGCCCGACCTTCGCCTCTACGAGACGACCACCAGTCTTCGCCGCCGCCCCGCCCCCGGTCGATGCGACCAACCCCCCGACACCCCCGGGGGCTCCCCCCCCACCACCCACACCAGGGCACACCCCCGAGCCGCGTCGAACCCACGACGCCCGCCGCGCCGACCGGTACCAAGGTCGTCAACGGCCCCACCTGCCGACGCTGACCCGCCGGAACAACCCGATGCCCGAGCTCAGCCGGCAGCACAAATCCCCAGCCACAGAGCCTCCTTGTCGAGCTCTCGACGTCGTCCGCACGCCGTCAAGGCGCTATGCTTTGGCCAGGCGACCACGCTCGCCGTTACGTCGGACCCGGGCTTCTCCCGCAGCCGCCCGGGGTTGAGGGCGCAAAGTGCCGTCGGGCGCGCGTGGTGCAGAGCTGTCGTTCCTCCTATGGGGCGCAGTGGGCGGGAGCACTGAGTCGCGCCCACCGGGAGCCGGACATGACGCTCGACAGGGACATCGTTACGCTCACACGCCGCATCCAGCGTGAGTCCGGGGACACGATCCCCTTCCGGCAGGCGCGGTTGACCGCCGCGCGCGAGTTGGGCGGGTTGCCCGTCCACACCATGACTGCCGAGGAGCGGATCCCGCTCCGCATCCAGTACACCGCGGAGAGCGAGGCCGCCGAGACACGGCGACGCCTACCGGGTGGTGCTGGGCACTGCCACGCTCGAACTGTGTGACGGGAAGGGCTGATCCGTGCCGTTCCTCACCGACCACCCGGGGTCCGCGCCCGTTTTGGTGGCCGCCGTCATCCTCGGAGTCCTCCGCTTTACGTTTCCGAAGGATTCTCGCCACCGCCTGGAGCTGTGGAAGGCATTCCTCGAGCACCGACGTCGGCGCTGGCAGGTGACGGAGCGTCGCCGCATGACGGAGAGGTCCGGAAAGCCTGGCCGGCCGGATCACCCTGTTTGAGCGGCACGACGCGGCGGTCACCGATCGCGCCGCGCGGACCTCAGCCGACCAGCATCCCGCCCGGGGGGCGGGCCCCGGAACTGAAACCGCCCCCCCCCCCCCAACACACGCGGTAAGGGCACCCCGGGGGTGGCCGGGGGGGGCCGGG
>NZ_JBHWIO010000025.1:0-7317 GCF_042732075.1 Kitasatospora sp. NPDC059812 | reverse complement strand
GGGACCACCAGCCCAGACTCTCGCCCCGGCGGGCGTAATACCTTCCGTGTCACCGCGCCCCGGCAGGCCTACACAGTCTGGTTCGGAACGCGCGGGATGGCAGGGGAGGCGTCGGGGAGCCGCTAGCGTCGAGGGCAGGCCGCCCCGGGACGAGCGGGCGGGTGCGTCGATGGATCGGAGCCGCCGTGGTCCCCATGACCCTGAAAGAGATCGCCGAGGCTGTCGGGGGCGCTCTGCACGACGTCCCCGATCCGGGCGCGGTGGTGGACCGGCCCGGGGTCATCGACTCGCGGCTGGTGGAGCCGGGGGCGCTGTTCATCGCGTTGCCGGGTGAGCACACGGACGGGCACCGGTTCGCGGAGGCCGCCGTCCGCGCCGGGGCGACGGCAGTGCTTGCCGCTCGGCCGGTGGGGGTGCCGGCGGTCGTGGTGCCGGACGTCCAGGACGCGATGGGTGCGCTGGCCCGCGCGGTGCTGGACCGGCTGAAGGCGCCGACCGTGATCGGGTTGACCGGTTCGGCGGGGAAGACCAGCACGAAGGACCTGCTGGCCCAGGTGCTGGAGACCATGGACACCACGGTGGCCACGCCGCTGTCGTACAACGGCGAGATCGGCCTGCCGCTGACCGTATTCCGGGCGGACGAGAGCACTCGCCTGCTGGTGCTGGAGATGGGCTCGCGGGGCGCCGGGCACATCAAGTACCTGACGGGGATCGTCCCGCCGAAGGTCGGCCTGGTGCTGAACGTCGGGACCGCGCACGTGGGCGAGTTCGGGGGCGGGAAGGAGTCGATCGCGGTCGCCAAGGGAGAGCTCGTCGAGGCTCTGCCCGTCGACGGCCTGGCGGTGCTGAACGCCGACGACCCGTACGTCATGTCGATGGCGTCGCGCACGGTCGCGCCGGTCCTGACGTTCGGGGTGGAGGCCGGGGACGTGCGGGCCGTCGACGTCGAGCTGGACGGCGCCGGGCGGCCGTCGTTCACGCTCACGTGCCGTGGCGAGAGCGCCCCCGTGAATCTCGGGCTGCACGGCGCCCACCACGTGTCCAACGCGACGGCCGCCGCCGCGGTCGCGATCGGCCTGGGCGCGAGCGTGCGGCAGGCAGCCGACGCGTTGACTGGCGCCCGGCAGCTGACGCCGGGCCGGATGGACGTCACCGAGCGGCCGGACGGCGTGACGGTGATCAACGACGCGTTCAACGCGAACCCCGATTCGATGGCCGTCGCCCTGGCCGCGCTCACCGCCATGGCCGGCGGCGGACGCAGGACGGTGGCGGTGCTGGGCGAGATGCGGGAACTGGGCGAGGAGTCCGAGGCCCACCACGCGGAACTGGGCCGGCTCGTCGCCCGCAGCGGGATCACCGACCTCATCTCGGTCGGCGACCGGGAGGCCCGGCTGGTGCACACCTGGGCGGTGGAGGGCGGCGTCAACGGCACGCTGGTGCCCGACCGCGACACCGCCCTTGACCTGCTGCTGACCTGCCTCAAGCCCGGAGACGTGGTGCTGGTGAAGGGCTCCCACAGCGTCGGGCTGGAGGACACCGCGAGGGGCCTCGCCACGCCCGACGCCGCACGCTGACTACGCCGCGACGATCGGGGCCTCGGCCAGCCGCAGCAGGACCGCCCTGCCGACGCGACCGGCGGTTCCGGTGCCCATCGTCACCACCAGGTCGCCGGGCCCGGCCAGCTCGGCGACCACGTCCGCCGCATCGCGCCCGTCGCCCGCGGTGTGGGCCCGGCCGCCGCAGGCGACGACCTGCGCGGCCATCGGCGCGGTGCTGATCCCGGTGAGCGGGGTCTCGACCGAGGCGTGCACGTCGAGGAGGACGACCTCGTCGGCCGCCGCGAGCCGGCGGCCCATCTCCTCGCCGAGGGCGGCGGTGCGGGTCCAGCCGGTGGGCTCGAACACCGCGATCACCCGGCCCTCGGTGAGCATCCGGGCGGTGGCCAGGTCGGCGGTGATCTCGCTCGGGTGGTGGGCGTAGGAGTCCAGCACCGTCACCCCGGCGTAGGTGCCGGTGGTGGTGAGCCTGCGCTCGATGCCCTGGAAGGCGTTGATGCCGGCCGCCAGGTCGGCGGGCTCGGCTCCGAGCACGCGACCGGCGGCGAACGCGGCGGCGGCGTTCAGCGCGTTGTGCCGACCGGGGACGGCCAGGGCGAACTCGTGCCACGACCCGTCCGTGTCCTGGACGGTGACATGGCTGGCCGTCCCGTCCCACAGCACGCGCAGCACCCGCACGTCGGCGTCCTGGGCCTCGCCGACGGTGACGACGCGCGGGCCGGGCGCCGCCTGGAGGCGCTCGGCCAGCAGCCGGGCGCCCGGGTCGTCGGTGGAGACGACGAGTACGGAGCTGTTGCGGGCCAGGCGCTCGAAGACGTCCAGGACGTCGTTCAGGTCGACGTACTGCTCGGGGTGGTCGTCGTCCACGTTCAGGACGACGGCGACCTGCGGGTGGTAGCGGCCGGCGGTGCGGTCGCTCTCGTCCGCCTCGGCGACCAGGAGGCCGCCGAGGCCCTGGTGGGCGTTGGGGCGGCCGACGGGGGTGCCGCCGATGGCGTACGAGGGGTCGAGGTGGGCCAGCGCGGCGCTGAGGATGCCGGTGGTCATGGTCTTGCCGTGGGTTCCCGCCACGGCGACCGACTGCTCGGCGGTGGCGATCAGGTGCGCGAGCACGTCCGAGCGGTGCACCACCGGGATGCCGGTGCGGCGGGCGGCGGCGACTTCGGGATTGCTCGGGGTCACCGCGCTGGACCACACGAGAACGGTGGCGTCGGCGGGTAGGTTGCTGGCGGTGTGGCCGATGGCGACGGTGGCACCGGCGTCCTCCAGCTCACGCAGGGCGGCGGTGTCGCTGGTCTCGGAGCCGGACACGTGGCTGCCGCGCTCCAGCAGCAGGCGGGCGACGGCCGACATGCCGGCGCCGCCGATGCCCACGAAGTGCGGGCGGGTCAGGTCGACGGGGCCGTCGTGGACGGGGACGATCACGTTCCTGGTTTCCATGCTGTGCGCTCCAGTTCGGAGTCCAGCCCGTGATGGGCGATGGGTGGAAGGCGCTACGCGGAGGTGCCACCGTCCGGCGCCGAGCCGGCGGCCGGGTGAGCACCGATTCGGGCCGAGTCGAAGTCGTCGTGCACGATGACGCCGAGCAGAGCGATCACCACGGCGCTGCCGACCGCCCACAGGACACCGAGGAACGCGCCGACCGGATCGCGGTGCTGGCCTCGGTGACGGGACGGGGACTCGTACACGGCTAACTCCTCACGACAGACGGGGAGATGGGGACTGGTGTTGACCGGGCGCTTGAATTTCGTGCCCGATGGGGTCATGAGAGCCGAAGGCAGGACCGTGACGGGATGGTGAGCTAAGGTCACTCACGGTTCATTCATCACTCACTGGGGGCGGAGCGGATGGAGACGCAGGCCGACCACGACGCGGTCGACCAGGCCGTGGAGGCGTTCGCCGCCGAAGTCGCCCACTGGCGCGAGGTGCGCGGCCTCTCCAAGCGCGCACTGGCCGGAAAGATGGGCTTCGACCCCTCGTACGTCAGCCACATGGAGTCCGGCCGCCACAAGCCCACCGAGGAGTTCGCCCGTCTCGCCGACGAGACCCTCAACGCCGGGAAGGCCATCTGGCGACGCTGGCTCGACTACGACGCCGCCCGCTCCCGTAGCCGCACCCCGACCACGCCGCCGCCACCCCGCCGGCCCGAGCAGCCCTACGCATCCGGCTCCGCGCTCGTCGTCGAGCACGACGAAGCCGTGCTCCAATTCGACGGCTCAACCTACCGGTTGACCATGCGCCGACGGCTACGCAACACCGGAGCCGAGCCCATCACCCGCTACCTCATCCGCATCGCCGTCGACCGCTACCCCGGCGAACCCGAGCGCTCCAACGCCCACTACCGTGAGCACCCACTGACCTGGGACGAACTCGCGCTCACCGCCTCATGTCGCGGCGAGGACATGCGGTGGCAGGCCAAGCACGACCGCGACGCCTTCAAGGAGGTCTGGCTCCTGTTCGACAACGAGCACGGCCGCTTCCCGCTCTACCCGGGCGACGCGACCTGGATCGAGTACGCCTACAGCGTCGGCGCCGACAAGTGGGGCCACTGGTTCCAGCGTGCCGTCCGCCTGCCCACCGAACACCTCGCCGTCCGCCTCGACTTCCCCGCCGCCCTCGACCCGGTGGTGTGGGGCACCGAGACCTCCATGACCGCCGAAGCCGTGCCCCTCCGCACCGCCGTCAGCCGCCGCGACGAGGGCGAGCGCCGGCACTTCGCCTGGGCCACCGACAACCCACCGCTCCACGCCCGCTTCCGCCTCGAATGGCGCTTCCGCGCCACCCCCAACAACCAGCAACACACCAAGGAGACCAGGTGATCGAGGTGCGGCCCAGCCAGCAGATGCAGTCCCTCGGCGTGATCCAGCAGGGCACCCCCATCCTCAACCGCCCCGCCGAGCCCTTCGACCTCCCAGTCGAACGCGCCGCCGCCCAGGCCGTGATCGACGAACTGTTCACCGCCGTCGACCGGATCGGCCGCGTCCACTCCTTCGCCAAGGGCATGGGCCTCGCCGCCCCGCAGATCGGCATCCCCCGCGCCGCCGCCCTTGTCCTGCCCCCGACCGCCGGTGCCGACCCGATCATCCTGCTCAACCCCAAGGTCACCGCCGTCTCCGACGAGACCGACGAACAGTACGAGGGGTGCCTCAGCTTCTTCGACGTCCGCGGCATGGTCCCCCGCCCCCTCCGCATGAACGTCACCGCCACCACCCTCGACGGCATCACCACCACCGCCACCTACGAGTTCGGCCTCGCCCGCCTCATCGCCCACGAGATCGACCACCTCGACGGCCTGCTCTACACCGACCGCATGCGCCCCAACGCCCACCCGATCCCGGTCGAGGAGTACCGAGGTACCGGCTCGACCTGGGCCTACTGACATCCGGGGCAGGTGGCGCCTGGCGCATGTCACTCCACACAATCAGTTGATAGAACCATCGAAATCCTGCATGCCTGGTCGCGATGAGCTCTGGCCATCTGTCAGCAGTGAAAATGTATGGAGAGGCATCCCGGACGGGGTTGAGCCCTTGCTCCCTCTGGCCGGGATGCAGCGAACCGCTCTGCCGAAGGCCCCCCGGTTCCATCCCCAATGCCTGTACGTCAACCCGGATTTCAGACCCCCGCCCATAGGGCGGAGGGGTCTTTTCGTTTCTAGGCAGCCCACCGCGTTCTCGTACGCCCCCGTACCACCTTTGGTGCGGGGGTCTCGTCGTCCCGGGAGGTCTTGATGATCGATAACACCATCACCTACGGCGCTTGGTTGAGCATCACCTGGATGGTCACCATCTTGCTTTTGGTGCTTCTCATCTCGTTTCTCACCTGGCTTGCCCTGCGCAAGGCGCAGCCGGGGGAAGTTGTCGATGTCCTGGCTGAGGTGCGGCGGATTATCGTTGCACTGGGTACTTTCACGCCCGCCCCAGTCCGACGAGTCAGTCGAGGCCCAGGTGCCAGTCCCGTTGGCCGGCTAACCGGTCGGCCTGCGTCACGAGAGGTGACGGATCAGCCGGATGGCGCCGAGCGGCCCATGATGCGGGCTCCTTCCTGCCCAGCTTCGGCCAACAGGGGCGGAGCGTCGTGAGCTGGTCGCTGCGCTGACCGGGGCCGCGGTGGTCCGGGCGGAGCCACACCACGTTCTCGTCCATCGGTGCTTCCTCCCGGCTCGATCACGACAGGGACGTCGACGGGCGGCCACGAGCGCAGCCCACGTGGCCGCCCGTCGAATGCATCCCTCCCACCGAGGGCCCGCGTGACCACGACCGGTGGCCCCGTCTTGCGCACCTCGCCCCGGGCCTGCACGGCCACGCACCTCGTCTCGGGCCTGGCCGACCGCGTTGAGATGGTCCGGCGGAGTGACTATCTTCGTGAGGTGAGTGAACGTGTGATGCAAGAGCCCACCCTGATGGTGTTGACCGCCCTCGCGGACGCGCCCCGGCACGGATACGCCATCGCGCAGGAGGTCAAGGTGATGACCGGCGGCCGGGTCACGCTGCGTACGGGTGCGCTGTACGGGGCCCTGGACCGGCTGCTGGCCGACGGTCTGATCGACATCGACCGCGAGGAGATCGTCGACGGCCGGGCCCGGCGGATCTTCACCCTGTCCCCGGCGGGGCGGGAGCGGCTCGCGGTGGAGGCCGAGCGCCTGGCCGCGGCGGCGAAGGAGGCCACCCGCCGCCTGTCCGTCGCCAAACCGCCGGCGGCCTCCGCATGATCGAGCGCGTCCTGCGACTCTATCCCGCCGCCTACCGCCGGGCCCACGGCGGGGAGATCGTCGCGACCTTCCGCGAGATGACCGCGGGTGAGCCGCTGGGCTCGCGGCTGCGGGAGGGCGCGGGTCTGGCGGCGCACGCGACGAGGATGCGGATGGGGCTGGGCACGGCCGCGCCCGTCGCGAAGGTCCTCGCGCTGGCGTACCCCTTCGCGCTGGCCGCCGCGGCCGCCGCCTGCGGCCTGCACCTGCTGAGCTGGTACGCCGGTGTCGTCTCCTCGCCCGCCCCGTTGGGGGTGCGAATCGGAACCGACCTGTCGGGGGCGTGGGGCGCGCTGCTCGTGTCGTCGCTGGTCGTGGTCGCGGGGTCGGTGGCGGCGCTGGCCGGCCGGTGGCGCCTCGGGGTGCCCTGCGCGGTGGCCGGGCTGCTCTCCTTCGCGGCGGCCGCGGTGGTCAGCGGGCGGGCGTTCGGTGATCCGGTGGTCACCCCGGCCGCGATGGTCCTGGCGGCGGCCGTGCTGCTCGCCTGCCCGCAGGACCGGCGGGCGGAGGGCGTCGCGGCGGGGCGGGCGGGCGCGGCCGGTGCCGTGGTCGCGCTCGTGGTCGTGCCCCGGGCGGCCATCGCCTCGCACGGGGTGCCGTGGGTCAGCACCGACTACGGGTGCTGGCCGCTGGTCGTCCTGGCCGCGACCGGTGTCGCGCTGACCTGGTCCAGCGGATCGCGGGGCGGCCGCGAGCTGGCGGCGATGGCCCTGGCCTCCCCGCCGCTGCTCGCCCAGGCCTACACGGTGGCGTGGGGCGAGGCGGCTGTCGTCGCGTGCCTGGCGGCCGCGTTGCCGGCCACTGCGGTGGCCGCCGGGCTCGCCGGCCGCCTGAGGCGAAGCGGTCGCATCCTCCGCTGAACGGCCTGCCGCGGCTGCTGAACTCGATGGGGTGAGGTCGAGCTGGTTTCTTCGGAATGGCTCCCCCATGTAGGCGCGGTACACGTCCCACACCGCGACCAGGTCGGCCTGGTCGGCGGAGGCCACGTACACCGTCGTCCGCGCGACGTCCGTC
>NZ_JBHWIO010000024.1:57127-99562 GCF_042732075.1 Kitasatospora sp. NPDC059812 | reverse complement strand
CGCCCCCGCCCGCAGCCCGGGGGGGGACCCCCCGCCCGCGCGCGCCCGGCGCTGGCCCCCGCGGGGGCCCGCGCCCGGCGGCGCGCTCCCGGGGGGCCCCCCCCGCTTCCGGGTTTCGGGGGCGGTCTGTGGAAGGGCCTACCGCAGGCCCAGCTCCTTGCGGATGACCGCGTACCACTCCTCCGTCATGCTCCGCGCGGTGGCCTCGTCGAAGACGTTCGCGTCGTACTTGAGGAAGACCTTGAACCCCTCGCCGTCCCGGTAGGACTCGGCGGCGAGGACGTACTCCCCGGCGTAGGGCAGGTCGTCGAACAGCCGCAGGTCCAACTCGCCGGACGCGGCCGGGGCCGCGTTGGTCAGCAGGTCGGCGCCGTCGAAGTTCTGGAACAGGAAGTTGGTCAGGACCAGCGGTTCGTCGTCCGCGCCCACGGCCCGGGCGATCTCCAGCAGCGGGTAGCCGCCGTGCTCGATGCCGCCGACCACCTTGCGCTGCAGGGACTTCAGCAGCTCGGGGAAGCCGCCGACGGCCGTGCAGCGGATCGGCAGGCAGTTCGCGAACTGGCCGACGACGTCCTGGAACCGCTCCTCGTAGCGGGCGGCCGCCGTCATGCCGAGGACCAGGTCGTCCTGCCCGGTCAGCCGGTGCAGGAACCGCACGTACGTCGCGAACAGCACGGTGGCGACGCTGACCCGGTGCTCGCGCGCCGCGTCGGCCAGGGCGGCGGCCAGCGGCGGCGGCAGCTTGACCGTCGCCACGTCCACCCGGGGCATCCGCTTGGGGTCGTACGGCCGGTCGTAGGGCAGCGCGAGCGCCGGTCGATGGCCTGCCAACTCCCGCAGCCAGTAGTCCCGGTGCTGCCGTGCGCGCGGGCCGGCGAGCAGCGCCTCCTCCCAGGCGACGAAGTCGCCGTAGCTCGTGCGACTCAGGCTCCCCCGGCCCTGGTAGGCCTCCTTGAGCGTGCGGATCAGGACCGCCGTGGACGTGCCGTCCAGCAGGATGTGGTGCGCGGTGATCAGCAGCAGGCGCCGCCCCCCTGCGAGGGAGACCAGGTGCGCGCGGACCAGCGGGCCCGTCGCCAGGTCGAACGGGAGGTTCACCAAGTCCCGCAGCCCGGCCAGTTGGGCGGCGCGCTTGGTGGCCGTGAGGTCGACCCGCTCGAAGGACGGCGCCCGGCCCGGGTCGATGTCCATGAACGGCGCGCCGTCCCGCTCGCCGAAGACGGCGCTCAGCACCGGGTGGATGCCGCTCTGGGCACGGATCGCCCGCTCCAGGGCGGCTTCGTCCAGCTCGCCGTGGATCTCGAAGAGGAGCGGGAGGTTGTACGCGGTCGACTCCGGCGAGCGCTGCTGGTCGCGGTACATGGTCAGCTGGCCGCACGAGAGGTTCCACCGCTCGCCCGCCGGGCCGGCCTGGGCATCCGCCGTGGCCGTCGCGGCGGCCCCTGCACCGGCGAAGTGGGCGCACAGGCCGTCGACGGTCTCGACGTCGAAGAGCAGGGTCGCCGGGACGTCGTCACCGAACTCCTCGCGCAGGGCGTTGGTGAGCTGGAGGACCAGGATCGAGTCCAGGCCGTAGTGGGTGAGCGGGGCCGCGGTGTCGATCCGCTCGGCCGGGATGCCGAGCACGGCCGCGGCCTTGTCGAGGATGAGCGCGGACAGGTCGGAGCGCGACGACGGCGCGGTGGAGGGGGCGGGGGCGGGCGCGGGGCTCACGGCCGCCGGGGCGGGCGCGGGCTCCGGCCGGGGCGTCGGCACCGCAGTCGGCGCCGCAGCAGGCAGCACAGTCGGCACCACGGCAGGCACGGCGACTGGCGCCGCGACAGGCGCCGCAGCAGGCGCCGGCCGGGTGGCGCCCTTCGGCCTGGTCCCGACCGCCTGCCGGGCCACCCCGTCGCTCTCCGCCGCGATGACCTGCTGCCCCAGCGGCAGCGCCTGCGGCAGCGGGAACACGACCGTCCCGAAGCCCTCCCCCGCCAGTACGTCCCGCCAGTTCTCCGGCGACAGCGCCGGCGAGCCCGGGATCCGCAGCGAGCGGTCGTCGAACAGCCACCAGCCTTCCAGCAGCCCGAAGGTGACGTGGCTGAACAGGTCGAAGGCCGACAGCTCGTTCAGCAGCAGCCACCCGCCGGCCCGCATCGCGGCCTTGGCGTTGCGCAGGGTGTTGCGGGTGTCCTTGGTCGCGTGCAGCACGTTGGCGGCGATCACCAGGTCGAACCCGCCCTCGCCGACGTCCTGCCCGGCCAGCGGCCGTTCGATGTTGAGCAGTCGGCAGTCCAGGTAGGGCACGCCCGGCCCGTAGGTGGCGCGGGCGTGGTTGAGGAAGGCCTTGGAGAGGTCCGTGTAGACGTACGTCTCGATGCTCTCCTGGTACGGCTTGAGCGCGGCGAACATCCCGGCGCTGGTGCCGCCGGTGCCGGCGCCGATCTCCAGGATCCGCAGCCGCGCGCCCGGTTCGCGGCGCAGCCGCTCCGACACGACGGCGACGGCGGCGCCGGCCATGGCGCGGTTGAACACGTCCGCGACGTGGTTGTTGCGGTAGCAGCCCTCCACCAGCTCCACCGAACCGCGCGGGAACATGACGTCGGTGGGCCTGGTCCGGCCGGTCACGATGTCCGGCAGCGCACGGAGCATGGCGGAGGCGAGCCGCAGTTCGGCCTTGCGGTCGGCGTCGGCCGACCAGGACTCGCACTGCCGGTCCCACTGCGCGAGCACGGCCTCCGCGAGCACGCCCGCCGTGGACACGGCCTCCGTCGGCCCGGCCGGGACGGTGGCCCGCCGGGCGTGCTCCAGCCAGTCGGCGTACACCGGCAGGATCGCGGCGTGGTCGACGGTCGCCAGCTGGGCCGCCAGGACCTTCGCCAGCCACGGGTCCCGCTCGGTCCGGCGCCACCGCACGACCTCGTCCATCAGGCCGTCCACGCTCTCCGGCGCGAGCAGCAGCTCGCCGCGCACCCGGGAGGGTGTCCGGCCGTGCACGGTGACCTGGGTGGCACGGTCGAAGTTCGCCAGGGTGTTGTGCTGGTTGGTCTTCACGAAGGCCAGCTGCCGCTGGTCCCCGCCGAGCAGGGCGTCCAGGGCGGCGAGCCCCTCGCGCGGCTCGATCGACACCAGGCCGACCCGGCTCAGCCGTTCCCGGTAGAACTCGGACGTGACGCTCCCGAGGTTGCCCCACCACCCCCAGTTCATGACCCTGACGGGGGTGTCCCAGTGCTGTCCGAGCGCGTGCGCGTAGGCGTCGCTGAAGGTGCAGCCGGCCGCGTAGTTGCCCTGGCCGGCCGCCGTGGTGAAGGACTGCATCGACGACAGCAGCACGGCGAAGTCCAGGTGCTCGCCGTCGAAGACCTCGGCCATCGCCGTCGTGACGTCGACCTTGGCCGCCAGCCCCGCGCGCAGGGTGGCCTCGTCCATCCGGGCGAAGGTGCTGTCCCGCAGGACGAGCGCGGCCTGCACGACCCCGTCGATCCGCGGGTGGCGCTCCTTGACCTCGCCGACGGCCCGGCGCAGCGCGGCCGGGTCCCCGGCGTCGGCGCTGAGGTAGCGGACGGTGCCGCGCCCCTGGACGGAGCGGAGCCGTTCCTCGATGGCCGCGTCGGGTGCGCTGCGGCCGATCCAGGTGACGTGTGCGCCGTACTGCCGCACCACGTGCTGGGTCCAGGCGGTGCCCAGGCCGCCGGCGCCGCCGATCACCACGTAGACGCCGCCCTCGCGGTAGACCGGTCGCGCGGGCGCCTCGCACGGCGCCCAGTGCCGGGCCAGCCACTGGCCGGCCCGTCGGACCCAGGCGTCCTCGGACGAGCGGGCGGGCAGGGCGGTGAGGTCGGCGGGCCAGTCGGGGCCGTCGAGGTCGACGCGCCGGACGCTCCACTGCTCGTACTCGCGCCCCAGGGAGCCGAACAGGCCGTGCAGCCCGGCGTGCGCCGGCTGGACGGGGTCGTCGGCGTGGGTGGCGAGCGCGCGGGTGGTGATCAGCGTGATCCCCAGCGGCCGGGCGTCGTACCCGGCTCCGATCAGCGCCTTGATCAGGCGGAACGCGGCGACGACGCCGTCGTTCTGGGCGGCCGTGTACCCGGCGGCGTCGACGGGGTCGAGCTTGGGCTCGGGCGCCGTCCAGACCAGGTGGTCGACCGGTCCGAGGTCGCGCAGTGCGGCGGTCACCTCCTCGACGGAGGCGGACGGCGGCAGCGGCCAGGTCAGCGCGCCGTCGAGCGGTGCCGGTCCGCCGACGACCAGGACCCGGTCGGTGCCGGCGGGCACGGGCGCGTCGGTCGCGGTGGTCGGGTCCCAGACGGGCGCGTACAGCGCGGGTTCGCTGCGGACGGTGCGGCGCGAGGTGTAGCCGGTCAGCCGCACGCAGACCGCGCCGTCGGCGTCGACCAGGTCGATGTCGAGCTTGTCGAGCGGCCCGGCGGCGCCGCCGCGCACCACGGCCCACATCGCCGCCCGGCACGGGGCGAACAGGTCGAGCCGGTCCAGGGCGAACGGCACGGCGGTGTCCCGCATGCCGGTGAGGTGGGGTGCGACGGCCGCCTGGATCGCCGAGTCCAGCATCGCGGGCGCCAGCGGTCCGGGCTCCGCCGAACCGGGCAGGGCGAGTTCGGCGAGGACGAGACCGGAGCCGACGTGCGCCTGCCGGATCGCCCGCAGGCTCGGGCCGTGGTCGATGCCCATCGCCACCAGGGCCTCGTGGATCCGCTCGCCGGACACGGTCTCCCGGCAGTCCGCGCGCAGCGCGGCGAGGTCGACCGGTGCCGGGCGCGGGGCGTCGGACGGCGCGATGGCGCCCTCGCAGCACACGGTGGAGCCGGTGCCGATCTCGAACCGGTGCCCGCCCTGCTCGCTCGCGCGGACCTCGACCCGGACGTCGACCGGGGTGTCCGCGACCTCCAGCGGCTGCACCCACGTGACGTTGCGCATCCGCACCCGGGTGGCGCCCAGCGCCTTGCGGGCGAGTTCGAGGTAGGCGACCGCGGGCAGGAGGTGACGGCCCTGCACCACGTGGTCGCGCAGCAGGCCGTCGGTGCGGGTCAGCGTGACGTTGTTGCCGTTGCCACTGTCGCTGCTGTCGCCGTCGCCGGTCGGGGCCCAGTGGCGGTCCCGGGCGAACGGGTAGGTCGGCAGCGGGATGCGTCGGCCCTCGGCCGGCGCCCGGTCGTCGTCGGGCAGCCGCGCCGGGGCGGTGCCGTCCAGCACCTGGATCAGCTCGTCGCGGTCACGGACCACGCAGGCGAAGCGGTGGGCGAAGCGCTGCCGGCCGACGGCCAGGGTGTAGGCGAGGTCGCCGAGGTCGATCGACGCGTGGGCGCGGACGTGGAGCGCCAATCGGCGCCGCTGTTCGAGGAGTTGCTCCTCCGTCCGGGCCGAGAGGAGCACCACGTGGTCCGTCCGCGGCGCGGCGGCGGTGCGCGCGGCGGTGTTCGCGGCGGTGTTCGCGACGGCCGGGGCCTCCTCGATGACCAGGTGCGCATTGGTGCCGCTGGCACCGAAGGAGCTCACCACCCCGCAGCGCGGCACCCCGGCGGGGCTCTCCCAGTCGTGGGTGCGGGTGCTCAGGTAGAACGGGCTCCCCGCCAGCGGGATCGCCTCGTTGGCGGTCTCGAAGTGCAGCGAGGCGGGGATCTTCCGGTGCTTGATCGCCAGCAGCACCTTCAGCACGCCCGCGATGCCCGCCGCGAACTGGGTGTGGCCGATGTTGGTCTTCAGCGAGCCGACCGCGCAGTACTCCGTCCGGTCGGTGCGGGCGCGGAACGCCCGGTTCAGCGCCTGGAACTCGATCGGGTCGCCGAGCTTGGTGCCGGTGCCGTGCGCCTCGACGAGTCCGATCCGCTCCACGTCGACGCCGAACCGCTCGTACACCTCGCCGAGCAGGCTCTCCTGGGACACCGAACTCGGCGCGGTGATCCCGTTGGTGGCGCCGTCCTGGTTGACGCCGCTGGCCTTGATCACGCCGTGGATGTGGTCGCCGTCGGCCAGCGCGTCCGCGAGCCTCTTGAGCACCACGACTCCGACGCCCTCGCCGGGCACGAAGCCGTCGGCGCGGTGGTCGAAGGTGTGGCAGCGGCCGGTCGGCGACAGCATCCCGGCGCGGCCCGCGAGCCGGTACAGCCGCGGCGTGGACTGGAGGAACACCCCGCCCGCCAGCGCCATCGAGGTCTCGCCGGACCACAGGTCCTTGCACGCCAGGTCGATCGCCACCAGCGAGCTGGAGCACGACGTGTCGACGGCGATCGCCTGGCCCTTGAGGTCGAGGAAGTACGACACCCGGCTCGGGATGACCGAGGTCATGTTGCCCCACAGGGTCTGCGCCGGAGCCTCCGGATCCAGCAGTCCCTGGTAGTCGCCGGCCCACGCCCCGACGTAGACGCCGCAGCGCGCCCGGCCCATCCGGCCCGCGTAGCCGGCGTCCTCCAGGGCCTTCCAGGACTCTTCGAGCAGCAGCCGCTGCTGCGGGTCCATCACCGCGGCCTCGGTGCCGGAGATGTTGAAGAACATCGCGTCGAACTCGTCGATGCGGTCGAGGAAGCCGCCCCGGGTGCAGGCGCTCAGGCCGTCGAGGTCGAACCGGGTCGCCTCGGTGACCAGGTCGTCGCCGTCGGCCAGGTGCGTCCAGAGTTCGTCCAGCGAGTCGGCGCCGGCGAAGCGGCCGCTCATGCCGATCACCGCGATCGGCCCGCGCTCCGCGCTCCCGGTGCCGCTGTGCGGCTGCCCGGCCGCCACGGGTCGTACGGGCTGCACGACCGGCGGCGGGGCGCTCTCCCGTGCGTCCGCCGGCTCCGTCGCGCCCTCCGTGTGGACGATGACGCCCCGGTACTCGGCGAGCAGGTGCTCGGCCAGCCGGTCGGCCGTGCTGAAGTCGAAGACCACGCTGGTCGGCAGGTCCAGCGTCAGCGCGCCGTTGAGCTGGTCGACCACGCGGATCGCCAGGATCGAGTCCAGGCCGTAGTCGGCGAACGCCAGCCCGCCCTCGACCTCCTCGACCTCCATCGCCAGCGCGCGGGCGATCTTCTCCCGCACCACGGCGGGCACGATCTCGTCCAATTCCCTTTGTGTGAAAGCAGGTTGGACGATCGGCGCCGCGACCGGCGCGAGCAGCGGAGCGGGCGCAGGTGCGGCCACGGGTGCCGGTTCCTGCCGGGTCAGGTCGCCGATCCAGAACCGCTCCTTGGCGAACGGGTACGTCGGCAACGACACCACCCGGCGCGGCGCGCCCTGGTGCAGGCGCTCCCAGTCCACCTCGGCGCCGGCCGCCCACAGCGCCGCGAGCTTGGACAGCTTGCCGGCCGCGATCCACTGCCGGACCAGCAGTTCCTGGAGTTCGTCGTCACCGGTGATCTCGGCGAGCAGTCCGCCGGATTCCCCGGCGGTGCCCCGGTGCCCCCGGCCGGCCCGCAGGGCGACCCTCAGCTCCGCCGTCGACGAGACCGCGACCGCGTACCGCTCGGCCATCGCCTCCCGCCCGACCTGGAGCGTGAAGGCCAGGTCGGCGAGGGCGGTGTCCGGGTTGCGGTCGAGGAACCCGGCCAGCCGGTCGACGGACGCGGTGAGCTGGTCGGGAGTCCTCGCGGAGAGGACGACGACGTGTGGGGATTGTTCGACGTTTTGGACGTGTTGGGCTTGTTCGGCGCCGTTGATCGCGCCGTCGGTGGGCTGCACGGAATACTCCTCGACGATCACGTGCGCGTTCGAGCCGCCGGCACCGAAGGAGGACACCGCCGCGATCCGCGGGCCGTCGCAGTGCCACGGGCTCAGTTCGCGCTGGACCCGGAACGGGGTCCGTTCGAAGCTGATGTTCGGGTTGAGCTGTTCGGCGTGCAGGCTCGGTACGAGCTGCCGGTGCTTGAGCTGGAGCAGGACCTTTGTCAGACCGGCCACCCCGGCCGCGGCCTCCAGGTGGCCGATGCCGGACTTCACCGAGCCGATCGCGCAGAACTGCCGCTCCACGGTGTCCTGTTCGAAGGCCTTGGTCAGGCCCGTGATCTCGATCGGGTCGCCCAGTTCGGTGCCGGTGCCGTGCGCCTCGACGTAGCCGACCTGCTGGGCGGAGACCCCGGCCTGGTCCAGCGCCCGCCGGACGACATCGGCCTGGGCGACCGGGCTCGGCACGGTGTAACCGGTGGAGCGGCCGCCGTGGTTGACGCTGGAGCCCCGGATCACCGCGAGCACGCGGTCCCCGTCGGCCACCGCGCGGGACAGCGGCTTGAGCAGCACGCACCCGACGCCCTCACCGGGCACGAACCCGTGGCCGCCGGTGCCGAAGCTGCGGCAGTGCTGGTCGGGCGAGAGCATCCCGGAGCGGCACAGCTCGACGTAGTCCAGCGGGTGCGCGTAGAGGTTCACGCCGCCGGCGATCGCCACCTCGCAGGCACCGCGCCGGAGTTGTTCGCACGCCTCGTGGATCGCGGTCAGTGAAGCCGAGCACATGGTGTCGATCGTCAGGCTCGGCCCGCGCAGGTCGAGCAGGTAGGAGGCGCGGGCGCTCAGCGAGGCGAACGACAGGCCGGGCACCACGAGTTCACCCGAGGGCAGCCGGCCCACCTCGTGCCGGGCGTGGCCGACCTTGGTGACGCCGGCGAACACCCCGACACCGTGGCCGTGGCGCTCGGCGAGGCGCGCCCTCGTGTACCCGGCGTCCTCCAGCACCTCCCACGCCGCCTGCACGAACAGCCGCTCCTGCGGGTCCATGGCGTAGGCGTCGCGCGGGGCGATGCCGAAGAACCGGGGATCGAACGCGGCGAAGTCGTCCAGGAAGCCGCCCCACTTGCTGTAGCTGCGGCCGGTGGCCACCGCCGTGTTGCGGTCCGGCTCGAAGAAGCCGTCCAGCGGCCAGCGGTCCACCTCGCGGACGCAGTCGCGGCCCGCCGTGAGGTTCTCCCAGAACTCGTCCAGGTCGGCGGCGCCCGGGTAGCGGCCGCTCAGCCCGATCACCGCGATCGGGTCGTCGGCGCCGGGCGCCGGCTGGTCGGGGACGGCGGTCGGCTGAGCGCTGGTGGCCCGCTGCTCGGCGGCCGCCGCCGGCTGGTCGCCCGCCACCGGCCGGCCGGCCGTGACCGCCCGCTGGTGCGCCGGTTCCCGCCGGAGGCCGGCGAGTTGACCGGCCACGGCCCGCAGGGTCGGGTGCTCGTAGAAGATCGTCGACGAGACCTCGGGGTACGTCCGCACCAGCTCCCGGTTGAGCTGGATGACCATCACCGAGTCCAGGCCGATGTCGACCAGCGGGCGGTCGGGGTCGACCGCGCCCGGGGCGAGCCCGCTGACCTCGGCGAACAGGGCGAGGAGGTGGCCGAGGACGTTCGGATCGGCGCTACGAACGGGAGCCTTCGGCACGGGAGTTGTCGACGCAGGAGTTGTCGGCGCGGCGGCCGGGGCCGGCGTTCCGGTCGGCACCCGCGCCGGGTCGCCGTGGTGCACCCACACCTGGTCCGCCCCCGCGTTCCAGGCGTCGACCAGCGCCGTGAGCCCGGCTTCCGTGGGCATCGGCGCCAGCCCCCGGTCCTCCCACAGGTAGGCCCGGGTCCGCTCGCCGACCTGCATGCCGCCGTCCTCCCACAGCGGCCAGGCGATGGACAGGGTGCGCCCGCGGCGCAGCCCCTCGGCGACCCGCGCGTTGCGTACGGCGGCGAACTCGTCGAGGAAGGCGTTGGCGGTCGCGTAGTCGGACTGCCCCGGGTTGCCGGTGATCGCGGCGCCCGAGGAGAAGGTCAGCACGAACTCCAGCGGGCAGTGCCCGGTGGCCCGGTCGAGGTGCACGAGAGCGTCCACCTTGGTCGCGAGGACCTCGTCCCACTGCTCGGCGGTTTTGTCCGCGAGCAGCGAGTCCCGCACCACGCCGGCGGCGTGCACGATGCCGGTGACGGCGCCCGCCTCGGCGACCAGGTGCCGCACCTCCTCCCAGCGGGAGACGTCGGCGCGCACGTACCGCGCGTCCGCACCGGCCTGCCGCAACTCGGCGAGCAGGCGCTCGATCCGGCCGTCCTGCGGCGAGCGTCCGGCCAGCACGACGGTCGGCCGCCGGACGTCGGCGGCGATGCGCCGGGCCGTCGAGGCGCCGATCCCGCCGGCCCCGCCGGTGATCAGGTAGACGCCGCCGTCCCGCCAGGGCTTGCCGGAGGCCGTTCCCGTACCCGCACCCGTGCCCGGGAGTTCGGCCGGTGCCCAGCTGCGCGTGTGCCGGACGCCGTCGCGGTAGAGCACCAGGTCGTCGGCGGCGCGGGCGTTCTCCGCGACGACGGCGGCCAGGTCGGTGCCTTGGACGCCTTGGACGCCTTCGATACCGATGACCTGGCCGACGATCCGCGGGTTCTCCTTGGTGACGGTCCGCAGCAGGCCCGCGAGGGCGAGGTCCGCCGTGACGACCTGGACGAGCGTGGTGCCGTCCCGGGCGTCGAGGCCGCGGACGGTCTCCAGCAGCTGCCACGACAGGTCGCGGAACCGGCTCTCCGGCCGCTGCTCGGCCGTGTCGAGGCGGATCGCCTCGGGCACCTCCCCGTCGACCCCGCACAGCACGACGACGTGCCGGTCGTACCGGGCGGTCGCGGCGGCGGGCGTCGGCGTCCAGCAGGCGGTCAGCAGGGTCGTGCCGCTCTCCTGCCGGGTGCCGGGGGCCCAGAAGCGGTCCCGGGCGAACGGGTATCCGGGCAGGTGCGCACGCCGGGGCGTGCCGTCGCCGAGCAGCGAACGCCAGTCGACGGCGCCCCCGCCGACCCACCGCCCGATCGGCTCCGGCTCGGCTCCGCGCTCGCCGGTGGCGACGAACGCCCTGAGCGCGTCGACGAGTTCGGCACGGGACGAGACGACCCAGCCGACCCGTTCCGCCATCTCCTCGCGGCCGACCTGGAGGCTCCACGCGAGGGACCGCAGCGAGACCTGCTCCGACTCCGAGGACTCCAAGTGGGCGAGCAGGCCCCGGGCCCGGTCGGTCAGCTGCCGGGCGGTGCGGGCCGACAGCGGCACCGCGACCGGCCCGCCGTCGCCCTCCCCGTCCCGGTCGCCGCGCACGTACTCCTCGACGACCACATGGGCGTTGACGCCGCCGAACCCGAAGCTGCTCACCCCGGCACGCCTCGGCGCGGGGCCGCCGTCACCACTGCGGGGGCGCGGCCAGGCCTCGTTGTCCCGCACGATGTGGAACGGGCCGCCGGCCAGCTCGATGTACGGGTTGACCTCCTGGAGGTGCTGGGTCGCGGGCAGCACGCCGTGCTTGAGCGCGAGCAGCACCTTCAGCAGCCCGGCGATGCCCGCGGCCGACTCCAGGTGGCCGATGTTGGTCTTGACCGAGCCGAGGCCGCACGCCCCGTCGTCGCTGCGGCCCAGCCGGCGGAACGCGGTGCGCAGCGCGCGGACCTCCACCGGATCGCCGAGGGCCGTGCCGGTGCCGTGGGTCTCGATGTAGCCGATGGTGTCCGGGTCGAGGTCGCCGACGGCGGCCGCCACCAGCTCGGCCTGGGCGTCGGCGTTCGGCGCGGTCAGCGAGTTGGCCCGGCCGCCGTGGTTGTACGCGCTGCCCCGGAGCACCCCGAGGATCGCGTCCCCGTCGCGCTCCGCCGCCGCCAGCGACTTGAGCACCACCACCCCGACGCCCTCGCCGCGGACGTAGCCGTTCGCGCCCGCGTCGAAGGTCTTGCAGAGGCCGTCCGGGCTGAGCATGCCCGCGCGGTGCGCGCTGACGAAGGTGTCCGTGCTGAGCAGCACGTTGACCCCGCCCGCGACGGCCAGGTCGCAGGTGCCGGAGCGGATTGCCTCGATCGCGCGGTGCACCGCCACCAGCGAGCTGGAGCAGGCCGTGTCGATCGGTTCGCTCGGGCCGCGCACGTCGAGCAGGTACGAGATGCGGTTGGCCAGGATCGAGTGTGTGGTGCCGGTCGAGGTGAAGGCGTCCGGTCGCACGCCGAGCGTGGCGAGCAGCGTCGCGTAGTCGTTGCCGGTGACGCCGATGAACACGCCCGTGTTGGTCGGCAGGTCGGCGGGCCGGTACGCGCTGTCCTCCAGCGCCTGCCAGACCGTCTCCAGGACGAGGCGGTGCTGCGGGTCCATCAGTTCGGCCTCGCGCGGCAGGATGCGGAAGAAGCCGGCGTCGAAGGCGTCGACGTCGTCCAGGGCTCCGATCCGTTGGGGGAAGTCCTGGGCCTCGATGGCCTTGCGCTGCTCCTCGTCGTAGCGGTGCAGCGGGAACGCGGTGACGGAGTCCTTGCCCGCCAGCAGGTTCGCCCAGTACTCGTCCAGGTCGCGGGCGCCCGGGAAGCGCCCGGCCGCGCCGATGACGGCGACCGGCTGGCGCGGGTCGGGCCCGGTGCGAACCGGCTCCGGCTGGGGCTCCGGCTGCGGCTGGGGTTGGGGCTGGGGTTCGGCCTTGATCTTGACCTCCACCTCAGCCTCGGCCTTCACCGTGGCACCGTGCTCGTCGACCAGGTGGGCGCCCAGCGCCTCCAGGGTGCTGACGTCGAAGAACACCGCCGGGCTGACCACGACCCCGAACCGCTCGTGGATCTCCTTCGCGAAGGTCACCAGCGAGATGGAGTCGAAGCCGAACGCGTCCATTCCGGTGCCGGGGTCGAGCTCCTCCGGCTCGAACTTGAGGATCTCGGCGGCGATGGAGCGCAGGACGTCCACGACACCCGACACCGCCGACACCACCGGTACAGCCTGCTCAGCCGGCACGACCGGCTCCCGCTCTCGCACCGGGCGGGCCTGCGGCGCCGGACGATCGCCCGGCGCCACCCCTCCGGTACCGCGCCGCACCCCGGCCAGCTCCCCGACGACCTCGCCCGCGCCCCCGAGCAGCAGGATCCGGTCGTCGCCGAGGACCACGTGCGTGACCGGCGAACCGGCCCGCACCCGGATCTCCGCGACCTGGTTGAGCGCGACCAGGGTCCAGTCCGGCGCCCCGGCGCGCTTGGCCTCCCACTGCACGCCCTGGGCGATCGCCGCGAGCACGAACGGCTCGACGGTGACGTTGCGCCGGACGTGGTCCTGCTGGAACGCGGGACTGCCGATGGTCAGCACCGTCCGGCCGTCCGGCGCGCGGAACACGCCCTCGACCGCGCACGAGGCCGGCTTGTAGTCCAGCCCGCCCTCGGCCAGTTCGGCCAGGAACTGCTCCCGGGTGAGGACCTCCCGCAGCCCCGCCGGCTCGACCCTGCCGGAGGGCGCCGTGGCCGTCCCCCGCACGGTGAACTCGACCGCCGCCGTCCCGTCCCCGGTCCGGACGGTGCCGTGGCCGTCGGCGAACTCCGTGACGAGCCGCGTGGTCGTGGACCAGTCGATCGGCCGCAGGACGCGCAGGTCGTGGACCGACGCCTCGGCGGCGAACCCGCTGACCTTCGCGGCGGCCAGCGCGAGGTCCACCACGAAGGTGGGCACGATGGTCGGCGCCTTGGCCAGCCGGTAGCCGTAGTCGAGCAGGTCGGCGAGGTGGACGTCCAGGGCGTAGCGCAGGCCCCGGACGTCGGATTCGTTGCGCCCCAGGAAGGGGTGCAGCCGCTCGCGCAGCGCCAACGGGGCCAGCACGGACGGCGCGCCGTCGGTCTGCTCGATCCAGCAGCGCACCTTCTCGAACGGGTAGGCGGGCAGCGACACCCGGCGTGCCGTCGGCAGTTGGTCCCAGTCGACGGTCTTGCCGCCGGCCCAGGTGGTGGCGAGTTCGTGCGCGGGCAGTTCCCGCCGCCCGGCCAGGTAGCCGTCGACGGCCGCCAGCGCGGACCGCTGGTCCCCCGCCACGAACGCCCAGCGGTGCGGCAGTTCGTTCTTGCCGACCCGCAGGGTGTACGCGATGTCGGGGAGGTCGGCCTCCCGCGCCCCGGCGAGGTGGTCGCGGAAGACGGCCAGGTAGCGCCCGAGCGCGGCCTCGTTCATCGCCGAGAACACGAACAGCTGCTCGCCGAAGGGCTCTTGGCGCACCGGCCGTTCGGGGTACTCCTCCAGGATGATGTGCGAGTTCATGCCGCCGGCGCCGATCGAGGTGATGCCGGCCCGCCGGGGGTGGGTGACCTGGCGGCCGTCCACCTCGGTGACCATCGGCTGCCAGTCGGCGAGCTTCTGCTGCACCTGGAAGGGGGTGTCGGCGAAGTCGATGTCCGGGTTGAGCTCCGTGCTGTGCAGGGACGGCGCCAGCTTGCCGTGCCGCAGTTGGAGCAGCACCTTGGCCAGGCCGATCATGCCAGCCGCCGCGAGCAGGTGCCCCATGTTGGCCTTGACGGAGCCGAGGGCGCAGAACTGGCGGTCCTCGGTGTACTTGCGGAACGCCGATGTCAGGGCGCGGACCTCGATCGGGTCGCCCAGCGCGGTGCCCGAGCCGTGTCCTTCGACGTAGCCGATCGTCCTCGGGTCGACGCCGGCGTCCTCGATCGCCTTCTGGATCGCGTGCGCCTGCATGCCCGGGTTCGGCACGGTGAAGCCGTTGCGCGTCCCGGCGTTGGACAGGGCGGTGCCCTTGATCACGGCGTACACGTGGTCGCCGTCGCGCTCGGCGTCGACCAGCGGCTTCAATACGACCGCGCCGACGCCCTCGCCGAGGATGGTGCCGTCCACGCCGTGGCCGAAGCTGCGGATCACGTCGGAGGTGCCGGTGGTGAAGTGCTCCTCCGAGGAGGTGATCAGGTTGTACGGGTGCAGCATCAGGTTGACGCCGCCCGCGACGACCATCCGGCACTCGCCGGCCCGCAGCATCTGCACGGCCTGGTGCACGCACGTCGACGAGGCCGAGCACATGGTGTCCAGGAAGATCGACGGCCCGGTCAGGCCGTAGAAGTAGGACAGCATGTTGGGCAGCGTCCCGGTGTAACTGCCGCTCTGCGGCGCGCCCCTGGTCAGGCTGTTCTGGAAGCCGTACAGGTTGTAGTGGTTGCTCATGGTCCCCACGAGCACGCCGACGTCGCCCTGGTAGCGGCGCTGGATGGTCTGCCGCGAGTAGCCGGCGTCCTCCAGCGCCTCCACGCCCGACTGGAGGAACAGCCGCACCTCCGGGGACATCTGCTCGGCCTCGCGCTTGGAGATGCGGAAGTAGCGGGGGTCGAACTTGTCGAGGTCGCGCAGGAACGTCCCGGTCCGGATCACGCTCTTGCCGTGGACGGACCGGTCGCTGTCGTAGATGGCCTCGTGGCCCCAGCGGTCGGCGGGGACCTCCTCGAAGGTGTGCCGGCCGCTCTCCAGCAGTTCCCACAGCTCGTCCATCGTGTCGGCGCCGGGGTAGCGCCCGGACACTCCGATGATCGCGATGTCGTGCCGGTCGTCGCGCGCGGGTTCGCGGACCTCGGTGACGGCGGACGCGGCCGGGGCCTCGAACCGGGCGGCCGGGGCCTCGGGCTGGACCGCCGGGGCCTCGGGCTGTACGACCGGCTCTTCCAAGGCTTCCGGGGTTTCGGCCTTCCCCGACTCCCCCAGCACCGCCTCCAGCTGCGCCCGCCGGGTCTCCACGAAGTGCGCGGCCACCTCGGCGATGTTCAGGTACTCGAAGAAGATCGTCTTGGACAGCGGCCCGAACACCTTCTCCAGCTGGGCGGTCACCCCCAGGATGCTCAGCGAGTCGATGCCGTACTCGATGAGGTTGGTGGTCGACTCGATGTGCTCCGGGGCGTGCCGCAGGACCTCGGCGACGACCCCCCTGAGCAGTTCCTCGGTGCGCCGCAGCAGGTCGCCCTCGCCCGCGCCGCCTGACGGCGCAGCGGTGGCGGACGAGGCGGTGGCCGGGGCCGCGGGGGCCGGTGCCGCCCGGCGTTGCGCGGCCAGGGTGGCCTTGGCGCCGTAGGCGACGACGAGGTGCGCGGGGGCGTCGGCGAGCAGGGCCCGGCCGAAGGCGCGCAGCCCGTCCTCGGTGGGCAGGTCCTCCCAGCCGCGCTCGCGGCGCAGGGAGTCGCGGGTGACCTCGTCCAGCGTCATGCCGCCGTCGGCCCACAGCGGCCAGCTGATCGCGACGGTCCGGCCGTTGCGCTCGCCCGCGTCGACCAGCGTCCGGCGGTGCCGGGCGAAGGCGTCCAGGAAGGCGTTGGCCGCCGAATAATCGGACTGCCCCGGGCTGCCGTAGACGCCGGCGACCGAGGAGAAGAGCGCGAAGAAGTCCAGGTCGAGGTGGCGGGTGGCGGCGTCGAGGTTGAGCGTGCCGCGGACCTTCGGCGCCGTCACCAGGCCGACGTCGGCGAGGTCCTTGCGCAGCAGGTACTGGTCGCGCAGCACACCGGCCGCGTGCACGACGCCGTCGAGCGACCCGTGCTCGCGCACGATCGTGTCGACCGCGGCGCGCACGCCTGCGGCGTCGGCGACGTCGACCGGCAGGTAGTGCGCGTCGACCCCGTCCGCGCGCAGGGCGTCCACCGAGCCCGCCGGGGAGCGTCCGCTCAGGACGACCGTCGCCCCCGCGCGGCCCAGGTAGCGGGCGAGGTGGCGGCCGATGCCGCCCAGGCCGCCGGTGACCCAGTAGACGCCGCCGGCCCGCAGCGCGGGCACCTGCGGTCCGGCGTCCAGCCGTGTCTCGACGGGCTCCAGGACCTGCCGGGTGCCGTCGGCGGTGTAGCGGACCTCGGTGTCGGCGGAGTCGTCGGCGCACTCCTCCCGCACGATCCGCGCGAGCTGCTCGGCGGAGGCCGCGTCCAGGCCGGCGACCCGGACGACCCGGCCGGAGACGAGCGGGTTCTCCAGGGCGGCGGTGCGGAACAGGCCCGCCAGCGGTGCGTGGAAGTGGGCCGGCACCCGGGCGTCGACCAGGGCCACGAAGCGGTGCCCGGTCCTGGGAGAGGACGCGAGCACCTGCTGGACCTCGGCGAACGCCTGCTCGGTCGCGGCGTCGACGCCGTCGGCCGGGCTCGCCCGGGTGATCTCCGGCAGGGTCAGGGGGTGCGCGGTGCGGGTGGCGCCGCCGTCCGCGTCCAGCGGCCGGTCGGTCCACCGGGTGGTCGCCGTGACGACGCGCGGGCCCGCGTCGGTGGTGCGCTGGGCGAGCCCCCGCAGGCTGGCGCTGATCACGCCGTCGCCGTCGCACAGGTCGATGTCGAAGGTGGTGAGCGCCCCGGAGCCGGCGCTGCGGCGCACCCAGGCCCAGGTCTCGGCCGGGCAGGGCCGGTACACCTGGAGTTCGTCGAGGGTGAAGGGCAGGGTCGGGCCGGCGGCGGCGCCCGTCAGGACCACGGAGGTCTGGAAGGCGGCGTCCAGGACGCTCGGCGGCAGCACGCAGCCGTCGGCGCCGGTGGTCCGGATGCGGGCGATCGCCTCGTCGCGGCCCAGCCGGAGCCCGCGCAGCGCGCGCATGGCCGGGCCGTACTCCAGGCCCTGGGCGCGGAAGGCGGCGTAGACCTCGTCGGTGCTACGGGTGGTGCGGCAGGCGGCGCGCAGGGCGTCCAGGTCCAGCGGTGACGGGTCCGGCAGGGTGACCAGTTCGGCGGTGCCCGTGCTGTGGACCGTCTCGCCCTGCCGGAACTCGAACGCGATCGCGTCCCCGCGCGGCGTCAGCGCGAGGTCGACGTCGACCGGTTCGCCGACGACGATCGGCCGCAGCCATGCGAGGTCGCGCAGCCGGACGGCCCCCTCCCGGGCCGCCGCGCGCTCCACCGCGGCCCGCGCCATCTCCAGGTACGCGACCGCGGGCAGCACCCGCCGGCCGCGGACCAGGTGCGAGGCCAGGAAGGGCTCGGCCCCGGTGAACGTGGAGGTGTAGCGCTGCTGCGCCAGGTCGGAGGTGTTGCGGTGGACGAGCGGGTGCAGCAGCGCGGCGCCCGGCGCCTCGGCCGGCGGTGTGACGTACCAGTGTCGGTCCCGGGCGAACGGGTAGGTCGGCAGCCGCACGCGACGCGCCCCGGGATGCCCGGGCCAGTCGGCGCCGCCCCCGTTCGCCCAGTCCTGTGCCGCCGCGACCAGTTCGGTCCCTGCTCCGGCGGGGTTGCGCACCTCGCCGTCCGCGACGGACTCCAGCGCGGCCGCGAGCTGCTCCCGGTCCGAGACCAGGAACACGGTCCTGACCCGCATCGCTTCGCGGCCGACCTGGAGCGTGTGGGCGATGTCGGCCAGCGCCTGGCGCGGCCGCAGCGCGGTCTCCGGTGCCAGCAGGTGGTCCCGCAGGCCGGCGGCCAGCACCCGCAGCCGCTCCAGGTTCTTCGCCGACAGCGGGACGACGTACGGCCCCGCGGCCTCGGAGGTACGGTCGACCGGCCCGCCGACGTGCTCCTCCAGCAGGACGTGGGCGTTGGTCCCGCCGAACCCGAACGAGCTGACGCCGGCCCGGCGCGGCGCCCCGTCGCCGCCCGGCCACGGCCGGGTGTCGCCGACGATGTAGAACGGGCTGCCGTCCAGGTCGATCAGTTGGTTCCTGGTCCGGAAGTTGACCGTCGCCGGGAGGGTCCCGGCGGCCATCGCGCCGATCACCTTGACCACGCCGGCCACGCCCGCGGCCGATTCCAGGTGGCCGATATTGGTCTTGATGGAGCCGATGCCGGTGCTGTCCGGCCGCGGCGTCGTCCCGTGGGCGTCGTGCAGGCTCTGGAAGGCGCGCTTGAGGCCGACGATCTCGATCGGGTCGCCGACCGGCGTGCCGGGCCCGTGGGCCTCGATGTAGCTCACCGTCTCGGGCGTCACACCGGCGCGGGTGTAGACGTCCTCGATCAGCGCGGCCTGGGCGACCGGGTTGGTGACGGTCAGCGAGTTGGTCTTGCCGCCGTGGTTGGTGCCGACGCCCTTGATCACCGCGTGCACGGGGTCGCCGTCCGCCAGCGCCCTGGCCAGCGGCTTGAGCAGCAGGACGGCGCCGCCCTCGCCCCGGACGAAGCCGTCCGCGTCCTGGTCGAAGGCGTGCGAGCGGCCGGTGGGCGAGAGCATGCTCGCCTTGCTGAACGCCACGAACAGCTTCGGCGACCAGCACAGGTTCACGCCGCCGGCCAGCGCCAGGTCGCAGTCGCCGTTGTGCAGGGCGGCGACGGCCTCGTAGAGCGAGACCAGGGAGCTGGAGCAGGCGGTGTCGTTGGCGATGCTGGGGCCGTGGAAGTCGAAGTAGTAGGACAGCCGGTTGGCGACGATCGAGTAGGCCGTGCCGGTCGGGAAGTAGGCGTCGGTCGGCACGTCGTCGCGTTCGATCAGCTCGGCGTAGTCGCCGTGGCACAGGCCCATGAAGACGCCGGTGCGGCTGCCCGCGAGTTCGCCCGCCCGGTAGCCCGCGTCCTCGATGGCCTTCCAGGCCAGTTCCAGCGCGAACCGCTGCTGCGGGTCCATCGTCTCCGCCTCGCGCGGGGAGATGTTGAAGAAGGCGGCGTCGAAGCGGTCGGCGTCCTCGATGAACCCGGCCCAGACGCTGTACGTCTTCTCCTCGCCGCTGCGCGGATCGCCGAAGTAGCGTTCCTTGGACCAGCGTTCGGCGGGCACCTCGGTGATCAGCGAGCGCCCGGCCGCGAGGTGGTCGAACAGCTCGACCAGGGTGTCGGAGCCGGGGAACCGCAGGGCCAGGCCGATGATCGCGATGTCGTCGGTGCTCATCGGCTCTCCCCCACTCGCTGCACGGCACGGCGGTTGTCCACGGTCGTCCGCAGGTTCAGCGCGGCGCCCGACGCTCCGGTCGGCGCCGTACCGCCGCCCCGCACGAACTGCTGGTGGAGCACGGCGGTCGTCAGCAGGTAGAGGAAGGTCTGGTCCTCCTTGGTGCTGACCTCCTCCACCGGCGAGGTCATGATCTTGTCGACCAGGCGCCGGGCGAACTTCGCGTCCAGGCAGCCGATCCCGGCCAACTCGCGGTCGGACAGCAGAAGTTCCAGGTAGTCCGGGCGGCTGTCCTTGAAGGCGGCGCTGCCCGGCGCGCGGTAGGGCTGCTTGGGACGGCTGGTGGTCCACTCCGGGAGCTCGGCGCGGAACGCCTTCTTCAGGATGGCCTTCTCGACCTGGCCGTCGTCGTAGCGCAGGTTCACCGACGCGGCCGCGCGCACCACCGCGGGGTCGAGGAACGGGCAGCGGTTCTCCACGCTGTGCGCCAGCGCGGCCCGCTCCCCCTGCGTGGACAGCAGGAATCCGGGCAGCAGCGTCTTGTACTCCAGCCACTGCGCCTTGTGCATCGCGGGCATGTCCGGGTAGCCGGGTGTCCCGGCGACGAGGTCGAGCAGGTCGGCGAACGGGTCCATCCGGTCGGCGAGCAGCCGGGCCGCGAACCTCCCGTTCTGGTACCGCATCTCGTGGGAGAACAGGCCCGGCAGCCGTTCCACCGAGAACTGCTGGTACAGGCCGAGCAGATGGGCCTGGTGGGCGGAGCCGAAGTGCTCCAGCTCCGGGTGCAGGCCGGCCAGCCGGGTGCGGCGCTCGCCGTCGGTCAGCTCGTTCCACCGCGCGCGCAGCAGGGTCTCGCGGAACAGCGAGTAGCCGAGGAAGGCCTCGTCGGCGCCCTCGCCGCTGAGGATGGTCTTGATCCCGGCGTCGCGGACGTGCCGGGACAGCAGGAACATCGGCACGAACGAGGTGCGGAAGGTCGGAACCTCCGCGTGGTACACGGCGGTCGGGAAGTGCTCGGTGATGTCCTCGCTGGTGATCGGGACGGCGGTGTGCAGGGTGCCCAGGTGCTCGGCGACCAGGCGCTGGCTGTCGGACTCGTCGAAGGACTTGTCCTGGAACGCCACCGAGAAGGTGCGGACCTCGTACGGGGAGAGCTGGGTGGCCAGCCTCGTCACGATCGAGGAGTCCAGGCCGCCGCTCAGGTAGACGCCGACCTCGACGTCGGAGCGCAGCCGCAGCTCCACGCTGGTGCGCAGGGTCTGCCGGAGCATGTCGATCGCCTCGGCCTCGGTGCCGTCGAAGCCGGGCACGTCGAAGTCGAGGTCCTCGTAGGGGCGCAGCGAGCGGCGGCCCGCGCTGATGGTCAGCACGGAGCCCATCGGCAGCTGGCGCACGCCCCGGAACGGCGTGCGGTCGGGCAGCGGCGTCCACGTGGCGTAGGTGGTGGCCAGCTCCCTCGGGTCGAACTCGAAGCGGAAGCCGGGGAAGGCGCGGAACGCCTTCATCTCGGACGCGAACAGGAAGTCCCCGCCCGCGTCGGCGTAGAACAGCGGGCGCTTGCCGTAGCGGTCGCGGGCCAGCACCAGGTCACCGGTCGCCGCGTCCCTGATGGCGACCGCGAAGGCGCCGTTGAACCGGGTGAAGCAGTCCGACCCCCACTGGATCCAGGCCTGGAGCACGACCTCGGTGTCGGAGTGGTCGGTGCGGAACGGGCGGCCGAGGCGCTCCAGTTCCGCGCGGAGTTCGATGTGGTTGTAGATCTCGCCGTTGAAGCAGATCCAGTAGCGCCCGGAGGGGTCCGACATGGGTTGCGAGCCACCGGCGAGGTCGACGATGGCCAGCCGCACCGTCCCCATGGCCATGCCGTCGTCGAGGTAGTAGCCCGCCTCGTCCGGCCCGCGGTGGTGGATGTTCGACAGCATCGAGGTGATGACCTCGGCGGTGGCACCGGGGTGCAGCGAGGTCGAGAGGAAACCAGCCAGCCCGCACATGATCCGTCCTTCTACTTCGCGGAGGTCTTCTTGGTGACGAATTCGTCGATCGCGGTGAGCGAGACGAAGACGTTCACGAGGATGTCCTCCGGGGAGATCTCGACGGAGAACTCGGACTCCAGGAACTTCATCATCCTGACGTAGCCGAACGAGTCGATGACCCCCGCCTTGAACAGGTCGGTGTCCGGGGTGATCACGTCGTCGAACTCGAAGAGGAAACGGTCTTCCAGGTACAGCCTGATCGTGTCCGTCGTGGTTGCCATGTGTCACACTCCAGCCCTGATTTTGAACACCATGTGGGTGAGGGCCAGGCCCCCGATTTCGGTGAATTCCGGCTCGGCGTCGCCGTCGAGCAGCCCGCGGACGCTGTCGGTCCAGCGCACCGGGGCGACCAGCTGCTCCGTGAGCATGTGCGTCACCTGTCCCGGCTCGTACGGCCGGCCCGTGACGTTGGAGATGACGGGGGTGTCGGGATCGGCGAACTCGAACTCCGTCAGGAACTCGGCGAACCGCACCCTGGCCGGCTCCATGTACCGGGAGTGGAAGGGCGCGCTCACCTTGAGCCGTACGAAGCGGATCTCCCGCTTCTCCAGGCAGGCGTGCGCCGCCTCCAGGACCGGCTGGGTGCCCGCGATCACCACCTGCGAGCCGGTGTTGAGGCCGGCGATGTCGACGCCGTCGACGCCGTCCTCCGCGAGGATCTCCAGCAGTCGCTCGGGCGGTGTGTTCATGACGGCGGTCATGCCGCCCTCTGAGGCCGCCGCCATCAGCTCGCCGCGCTTGGCGACCAGCCGCAGCCCCGTCTCGAAGGCGAAGGACCCGGCCGCGAGCAGCGCGTTGTACTCGCCCAGGCTGTGCCCCAGGTAGACGTCCGCCGCCCGGTCCCCGCGGTGGACCCGCTCGAAGGTCCGCAGCGCGTTGACGACGAACAGCGCCGGCTGGGTGTACTCCGTGCGGCCCAGCAGGCCGTCCGGGTCCTCCGTGCACAAGGAGACCAGGTCGTACCCCAGCACGTCCGAGGCGTACTGGACCAGCCCTGGGTACCGTTCGAAGACCTCTGCCCCCATTCCCTTTTCCTGACTTCCCTGACCAGCGAAGATGACTGCCAGCACGACACTCCTTCAACCCACGACGACCTGCTGACCTGCACTGACCTGCCGACCCGTACTGACCTGCCGACCTGCACCGACCTGCCGACCTGCACCGACCTGCGCCGGACGCGCCCCGACCGCGGATCTGAGCACGTCCAGGAACGCCCTGCCGCGGCTGCTCATGGCCAGGTCGGGCATCATGGCCGCGCCCAGGGCCGCGGGCGGCAGGTCTCCGACCAGCTCGACCTCGCGGACCCTGCCGCCGTCCAACGTCGTTGCGGTCAGGCCGCGTTGATACATCAAGGCGAACCCGGCGCCGGCGGCCACCAGGCCGCGCAGCGTCTCGATGCTCGTCGTCGTCACCACCCGTGGCATGCGGACGCCCGCGCGGGAGAACATCCGCTCGGCGTGGCGGAGCACGCTCGGGGCGTTCAGGGCGACCAGCGGTCGCCCGGCCAACTCGTCCAGGGAGAGCGGCCCGACCAGCCCCAACGGGTCGTCATCCGCCAGCAGGGCGTGCACCGGCAGGTCGACCAGCGGGTGGAACCTGGCGTCGCCCGCCAGGAAGTCGTACGTCACGGCCAGTTCGCACCGGCCGTCCCGGAGGAACTCCAACAGCCGGTCGGCGGACGCCTCGTGGAGGTTCAGCTTCAGCGCCCCGTGCCGCTCCCCGGCCAAACGGTGGACCAGCGGCAGCAGGAACGGGGCGATCGGGAAGAAGAACCCGACGTCGAGCTGGCCTGCGGTGTCGCCCGCCAGGGCGTCGCCCTGCGCCTTGAGGCTGCTGGCCTGCCCCAGCAACGCGCGCGCCTCCCGCAGCAGGTGGCGACCGCTCGGCGTCAGGGAGACCCCACGGGCATGGTGACGGAGCAGCAGCTGAACACCGAGCTGACGTTCCAGCCGCATGATGGCCGACGAGACCGTCGACTGCGAGGCGCACAGCTTCTCCGCCGCCTCCGAGATGTTGCCGATCTCGGCGGAGACGACGAAGTAGCGCAATTGAGTGAGACTGAATCCCAAGCGATCGGTCATAGCGCGCGGAATCCTTTTCCCGGAATCTGGCCATGCGGATTTTCGGGGTCGGCGGTGCGACCGCCGGAGAAATTCTGAATTCGGTGACGAACCACGGGCGGTCAGCCCGCGGCGGATCCGTGAAAGGCACACCGGGGCGCGGTCACCGGCCTCGGCACGCAGGGCGACAGCGGCCCGTGGCGACCGCGGCGGGCCGCCCCTGCGGAGCCGGTCACGCCGGCGCGTTCCGCTTCGGGCCGTTCGAAGTGTTCGGGCAGTACGGCGAGTTCATACCCGCCGCAGCGTCAACTCGATTTTCTCGCTGCACGGCCGGGCGATGCGGTCCCGGCAAGCTGCCGGTCCGATCTCCTTGACGCCGACGCGCGCAAACGGCTAGACACCAAGCCATTCCGGTCCAGTATTATCTGCCGGAGGTTCCCCGATCCCGGAAGCGTTCCGGGGAACGGGGCGGCGGGGACATGTGTGATGACCATGGTGACACTTTCCTCAGCTCCGTCAAAGACGGGAAGCTATCGGTCGGATTGTCGCAGTCCAGGTTCATGTGACATGAGCAGATCAACTACACAGAGAGCATAAAAGCGGACAAGCCTCCGATGAGCGTGCCCAGGTTGCCCAGCTGGAAGCGGGCCACGTGTCATACGGTAACTGAAAGGTTACCGGTTAACAAGTTGGAGCATGTGCACGAATGGATGAAACGCGGGCGGTATGGCAACTGTGGGTACAGAGCCGTCCTGACCTCGACCTTTCGTCGATGGAGATCATCGGCGGCCTCCGACACGCCCACGCGATGCTGGAGTTCCTCCTTGAACCGGTGTTCGAAGCGGCGGCCGTCAGCTCATCGGAGTTCGACGTGCTCTACCACCTCCGCCACTCGACCGAGCCGACGATCGCGCGCCGCCTCGCCGCCTCGATGGGGCGGTCGCCGGCCGCGCTGAGCAAGGCGCTGGCCAAGCTGGAACGGCGCGCCCTCGTGGTCCGGACGGTCAACCCCGCGGACCGGCGCGCGGCACTGGTCTTCATCACCGACGCGGGCGCGGCCGCCGTCGACGACGTCATGCCCAGGCGCCTGGCCATCGAACAGCAGGTCCTCGGGGCACTCAGCGAGGAACAGAACGCACAGGTTCGGATCGCCCTGCGGTGTCTCGCCGAAGCCGTCGAGGTCCAGGCCCTGCAGGGTCGGCCCGCCGACCCGGAGGCCCCCACCGCCATCCCGGCCTGGACTCCGCCACGTTCGCCATCACGCGAGTCCCCGTCCCGCCCCCCGCGGGCGCCCCGGAGACAGCTCGCCAACGCCAAGCATCCCCGGAGCGGCTACCCGACGGAGCTTTGAGCGGCACGGCGCCTGCGGCCCGACTCAGCCGACAACACTTGAACTTCGGGCCCCGCCACCCCGCCGGTCAGCCGGCCCGGGGCGCCAGCGGCGGCGCTCCGGTGATCCAGCGGCCGCGGCGCATCACGGCGACCAGGTCGTAGCCCTCGGAGTCGAGCACGACCAGGTCGGCCTGCTTGCCGGCCTCCAGCGAGCCGATCGAGTCGGCGAGGCCCAGCAGGCGGGCCGGGGTGGCGGACAGCGACTCGACGGCCTGGTTCAGCGTCAGGCCGTTGACGGTGAGCGAACGCTTGAAGGCGACGTCCAGGGTGAGCGTGGAACCCGCGATGGAGCTGCCGTCCGGGAGCATCGCGACGCCGTCCTTGACCTCGACCTGGAGCGGGCCGAGCGGGTAGAGGCCGTCGCCCATGCCGGCCGCGCCCATGGCGTCGGTGATCAGGGCGACCCGGGACGCCCCGGCGGTGCCGTAGGCGAGGTCGAGCACGGACGGGTGCAGGTGCACGCCGTCGTTGATCAGCTCGACGGTGACCCGCTCGTCCTCCAGCAGCGCCACGATCGGGCCCGGGGCGCGGTGGGCGATGCCCGGCATGGCGTTGAAGAGATGGGTGGCGACGCTCGCGCCGGCGTCGATCGCCTCCAGCGTGGTGGCGTAGTCGGAGTCGGTGTGGCCGACGGCGGCGATCACGCCGAGGTCGGCGAGCATCCGCACCGAGTCCAGGCCGCCGGGCAGTTCGGGGGCCAGGGTGACCATCTTCGCGTGGCCCCGGGCGGCGTCGACCAGCTTGCGCACCAGCGCCGGGTCCGGGTCGCGCAGCAGGTCGGGGCGGTGGGCGCCGCAGCGGTTGTGGGAGATGAACGGGCCCTCGAAGTGGATGCCGGCCAGCACGCCGTCCTCGACCAGCTCGGACAGCACGGACGCCTGGCGGGCGACCTCGTCGATCTCCCCGGTGACGGTGGACGCGACCGTGGTGGTGGTGCCGTGCTCCAGGTGCGTACGGGCGGCGAGCAGGGCCTCCTCGGCGATGCCGGAGGCGTAGGAGGCGCCGCCGCCGCCGTGCACGTGCAGGTCGACGAACCCGGGCACGACGGTGTACCCGGTCAGGTCGAGGTCGCCGGGCCCGCTCTCGCCTCCGAGGCCGGCGATCCGGTCGCCCTCGACGGCCAGGCGGCCGCCCTCGACGACGCCGCCGGGCAGGACCAGCCGGGCGCCGGCCAGGGACATGCGGTCCGCTGTCACGCGGTCACCTCCGGCGCTGCGCCAGGCAGCCGCAGAACTGAGTGAAGTTGCTTGTTTCATAGCCATGATAGTCAGATTCGAGCGGACGACCAGACCTGCGACCTGTTCGCCGAAATCAGCCCGACCCGGCGCCACCCAGGGGTTTGGCTCCCGACCGGGCTAGAATCGCGTCATGCTCAAAGCTGATCGCGCCACCCGGATCCTCTCGCACGTCACCGAAGCGGGGAGCGCCGATGTGCACGCGCTCGCCGAACTCCTGGACGTCTCGACCGCGACCGTGCGCCGCGATCTCCAGGAGCTCCACGAGCAGGGACTACTACACCGCACCCGGGGCGGCGCGGTGACCGGCTCGGTCAACCTCGAACTGCCGCTGCGCCACCGCGGCGAGAAGCAGCGGGAGGAGAAGCGCCGGATCGCCCTGGCGGCGGCCGAGCTCGTGCCGGAGGGAGCGGTGGTGGGCCTCAGCGGCGGCACCACCACCAGCGAGCTCGCCCGGGTGCTCGCCGAGCGCACCGGCATCACCGTCGTGACCAACGCGGTGAACATCGCCGCCGACCTGATCGTCCGCCCCGAGGTGCGCCTCGTGGTGATCGGCGGCATCGCCCGCACGGCCAGCTACGAACTGGTCGGCCCGGCCGCCGACCGGATGCTCTCGCAGTACCACCTGGACATCTCCTTCATCGGGGTGGACGGCCTGACGGCGCAGGAGGGCTGCACCACGCACGACGAGATGGAGGCCCAGACCGACCGGGCGTTCCTGCGCAGCAGCGCGCGCTCGGTCGTGCTGGCCGACAGCACCAAGGTCGGAAAGGTCACCTTCGCCCGGATCTGCCCGCTCTCCGACGTCCACGACCTGGTGACGGACGACGGCCTGACGGACGCGCAGCAGCGGGCCGTCACCGGCTGTGGCGTCCGGGTCCGGCGGGCCTGACCGCCGACGGGCCCCGGGGCGCGGCCTGATCCACCGGCCACGCCCCGAGGCCCCGGTTCAGGCCCGGCGGCTCCGCCTCAGGCCTTGACGCCGCCCGCCGTCAGGTCGGTGCGCCAGAACCGCTGCAGCAGCAGGAAGGCCACGACCAGCGGGACGACCGAGACCAGCGAGCCCGTGACGACCAGGTTGTACGGGGTGTGGTCCCGCAGGCCGTTCCAGTAGTAGAGGCCGAGGTTGACCGGCCAGAGCTTCTGGTCGGAGAGCGTGACCAGCGGCAGGAAGAAGTTGTTCCAGATGGTGGTGAACTGGAACAGGAAGATGGTCACCAGCGCCGGCGAGAAGATCCGCAGGACCACCGTGAAGAAGATCCGGAACTCCCCCGCGCCGTCCATCCGGGCGGCCTCCAGGATCTCGTCCGGGACGGACGCGGCGGCGTAGATCCGGCTGAGGTAGACGCCGAACGGGCTGACCATGCTCGGCAGCAGGACCGCCCAGACGGTGTTGACCAGATGGGCCTTGGACAGCAGCAGGTAGACCGGCAGGGCGAGGAGCGGCGCGGGGACGAGCACCGCGGCGAGGATCGTGTTGAACACCGCCTCGCGGCCCCGGAACCGGTACTTGGTGAGCGCGTAGCCGGCCATCGCCGCGAGCAGGGTGGCGGCCGCGGCGCCGACGCCCGCGTACAGCACGGTGTTGAGGAGCCAGCGGAAGTAGAGCCCGTTGTTGGCGGTGGCCAGGTCGTGCAGGTTGTCGCCGAGGTGGAGGGTGGAGAACCAGAACCCGCCGCTGCCGAACAGGTCGCTGCTGCTCTTGGTGGAGGCCACCAGCAGCCACCAGGCGGGCAGCAGGAAGTAGGCGGAGAGCACGAACAGGACGGCCGTGCCGAGGACGTTGGGGCGCGGCCGGCGGCCGGGGGCACCCAGGTGGGCGGGCCCGGCGGGGCGGCGGCGCGCCGGGCGGGCGGTCTCGGGGCGGCGGAGGTCGGCGGTGCTCATGCGGTCACCCGGTTTCCGGTGATGCGCACCGAGAGGCGCAGGAAGGTGAAGGACAGGACGCAGGTGGCCAGGGCCAGCAGGACGGCGATGGCCGCCGCCTTGCCGTAGTCGTTGGTGCCGAACGCCGCGTTGTACGCCGCCATGTTGGGCGTGTAGTCGGCGGAGACGGTCGAGGCCAGCGAGTGCAGGACCATCGGCTCGGTGAAGAGCTGGAGGGTGCCGATGATGGAGAAGATCCCGGTCAGCACCAGGGCGGGGGCCACCAGCGGGATCTTGATGTGCCAGGCGGTCCGCCAGGGGCCGGCGCCGTCGAGGTCGGCGGCCTCGTAGAGCTCGCTGGGGATGGCCTGGAGGGCGGAGAGGATGACCAGCATGTTGTAGCCGGTCCAGGTCCAGGTGACGATGTTGGCCATCGACCACAGGACGGTGCCGGAGGAGAGGAAGTCGGCGTCGATGCCGATGTCCCTCAGCCCGGCGACGAGCGGGCTGGTCCCGGGCAGGTAGAGGAACGCCCAGAGGATGGTGGCCACGACGCCCGGGATCGCGTACGGCAGGAAGTAGGCGAGCCGGAAGAACTTCCGCAGCCGGGTGCCCTTGGCGTCGATCAGCAGGGCGAGGCCGAGGGCCAGTCCGAGCATCACCGGGACCTGGACCACGCCGAAGAGCAGCACCCGGCCGACGCCCGCGAGGAACGAGCCGTCGCCCAGGGCCGCGGTGTAGTTGTCGAGCCCCGCGAAGACCGTTCTGGCCGGGCCGAAGCCCAGGCCGGAGCGCTCCACGCGGTACAGGCTCTGCCAGAGCGCGTACCCGATGGGCAGCAGGAACAGGACGGTGAACAGCAGGCCGAAGGGGGCCAGGAAGCCGAGGGCCGCGCGGTTGCGGGACGGCGTCCGTCGTGCGGTGGCGGCCTTCGGGGCGGTGCGGCCCGGCACCGCCGGGGTTGCTGCGCTCATCTGGGGTTCTCTCTCGTGCGGGCGGTGGTCGGTCCCTCGGGCGTGTCGGGCGCGCCCGGGCCGGCGGACCGCGCGGGGTCCGCCGGCGAGCCGGTCAGCCGGCGGTGACCGTCAGCCCCTTGGACTTCATCGCGTCGACGGTCTTGTTCTGCACCGTGCCCAGCGCCGCCGTCAGGTCGCCGTGGGCGGCGACGGCCGCGCCGAAGGCGTCGGTGAGGTCGCTGGAGGTCTGGGTCATGGTCGGGCCCCAGCTCCACTTGGGGGCCTGCGCCGTCGCCTGCTTGAAGACGTCGAAGATCGGCTGGTTGCCGAAGTAGGCGCTCGGCTTCGCCAGCGCCGGCGCCGACGTGCCGCTGGTGGAGGCGGGGTAGATGCCGGCCTTGTCCACGAGGGTGCCGACGGCGGCGGCGTCCGTGCTCATCCAGTTGGCGAAGCGCAGCGCCGCGGCGGTGTTCTTGCAGCCCTTGACCACCGCGGTGGACGAACCGCCGTCGTTGCCGACCGACTTGGCGCCGCCCTGCCACTGCGGCATCGGGGCGACCGCCCACTTGCCGGACGCCTGCGCCGCGTTCTGTTCGAGGATGGAGGAGAACCAGACCGGGCCGGGGTAGGCGGCGAGCGTGCCGTCCTGGAGGTCCTTGTACAGGTCGGGGCTGAAGCCCTGCTCGGACTTGACCTGGCCCTGGTCGATCAGGCCCTGCCAGTACTTCGCGACCTTGGTGGTGGCCGGGTCGCTCGCGAGCGAGACCTTCCAGCCCTTGCTGTCGGTGCCGAACCAACTGCCGCCGGCCTGGGCGGACATGCCGGCGAACCACCACGGGTCGTCCGGGTTGAACACGCTCAGGTACCCGTTGGGGTTGGTGGCGTGCACCTTGGCGGCGTCGGCGGCGAACTCCTCCCAGGTGGCCTGCGGCTTCAGGCCGTACTGGGCGTACAGGTCGGTGCGGTAGTAGAGCGCCATCGGGCCCACGTCGACCGGGATGCCGTACACCTGGCCGCCGACCTTCACCGCGTTCCAGGCGCCGTCCCCGTACTGCGACTGGTACTGCCCGGCCTCGCCGCTGACGTCCTGGACGGCGCCCTCCACGACGAAGCTGGGCAGCGACTCGTAGCCGACCTGGGCCAGGCAGGGGGCGTTGCCGGCCTTGACGGCCGCGAAGATCTTGGCGTAGCCGCCCTTGCTGCCCGACACGATCTTCTCGAACTTGACCTTGGCGTCCGGGTGGGCCGCGTTGTACTGGGCCACCGCCTCCTCGTAGCCCGGCGCCCAGCCCCAGAACGTGACCTCGGCGGAGCCTCCGGCGCCCGAGGCGCCGTCACCGCCCGATCCGCAGGCCGCGATGCCGGCGAGCAGCGGCAGCGTGGCGGCGGCGGCCAGCAGGCGGGTGCGGATTCGTGTCTTCGCCATGAGGATCTCGTCCTTTACGTGTACTGGCCCTCGGCCGTCGCGGCGCGGTGTCGGGTGGACGGCGGCCGGCGCGAGCGGGTGCGGTGCGGTGAGGGTGCGGTGCGGTGAGGGTGGGGGTGCGGGTGCGGGTGCGGTGGGGGTCGGCAGGGTGCCCGGGTTCCGGAGGTTCTGGGGCCGGCCGGGAGTGCCGCCGCGCGTCGGCGGCTTCCTCACCGGACCGGTTCCGGCTCCGGATCCTGGTCCTGGTCCGGGCCCGGTCCGGGTGTCGGTGGTCGCGTGCCCATCGGACCACCCCCTGCTCTATGGTGCGCAGTTCGGATGAGTATTGCTCAATATCGAGCAGGTTCCTAGGGCTTCGGAGCACGAAGCGGTCTCGGTTTCGACACGGCCCGTCGCGCGGAGAACCGGGCGGAGAGCCGGGCAACGGGCCGGGTGCACGGAGCGTCAGCCCAGGTCGGGCCCGGCCACCAGGTGCACGGCGGGTTCGCCGGAGCGGTCGAGTTCGAGGACGGTGATCTCGTTCGTCCCGCTGCGCAGAACCGGCCAGGGCAGGAAGAGCGTGCACTGCGGTCCGCGGTCCCAGTAGCGGCCCAGCAGGAAGCCGTTGACCCAGACGTAGCCCTTGCCCCAGCCCGGCAGCGCCAGGTAGCCGTCGGCGGGCTCCCCGACCTCGAAGGCGCCGCGGTGGAAGGCCGCTCCGGGGCCGGCGGCCGGAGCGACGGCCGCGTCCCAGGGAAGCCGGTCCGGTGTCCCGTCGGCCAGCGGCATCGGGTCGGCCGTCCACCCGTGCAGGTACTGCTGGGTGTGCAGGGCCCCCGCGATCCCCTTGCGGTCGCCGATCCCGGCGCCGTAGTTGACCCGGCCCATCGACTCGACCAGCAGTTCCAGCCGGGCACCCGCGCCGGGCACCGGGAGGAGCAGGGGCTCGTGCTCGACGTCGCGTTCCAGGGTGGCGAGGTGGGTGCCGTCGACGCGGACGTGGGCCCGGTCGGCGAGCCCCTCGACGGTCAGCGGGTACGCCGTGCGCGGGCCGGGGATGGTGGTCCGGTAGCGGACGAGGCCGTGCGGGAGGCCGAGTTCCTCGAAGGAGAGCGGGACGGCGGAGCGGACCTCGCCGGTGGACAGGTGGTCCACCACGTCCGCCAGCGGCAGGGACCTGTCGAGCTCCACCCGGCACGCCGGCAGCGTGGCCGGGAGCTCCTCGGGCTCCGGCACCGGCCCGTCCGCGTACGCCGCCAGGACCTCGCGGAAGGCCCGGAACTTGGCCGTGGGGGCGCCTCGTTCGTCCAGCGGGGCGTCGTAGTCGTAGGAGGTGACGGTCGGCTGGTAGCCCCGGCCGGTGCGCGGGTCGGCGGTGTTGGCGCCGGCCCAGGTGCCGAAGTTGGTGCCGCCGTGGGCCATGTAGAGGTTGACGGAGGCCCCGGCCGCCAGGATCTCGCGCAGGGCCTCGGCGGCGTCCTCGGCCGGGCGGGTGGTGTGCGGCTCTCCCCAGTGGTCGAACCAGCCGTTCCAGAACTCCATGCACATCGGCGGGTCCTGGGGGCGGTGGCGGCGCAGCTCGGCGAAGGCCTCGGTGGCGCGGCTGCCGAAGTTGACGGTGGCGAGGTGGCCGGGAAGGGCGCCGCCGGTGAGGAAGAAGTCCTCCGGCCCGTCGGAGGTGCAGAGCGGGACGTCGATGCCGCGGGCGCGCAGGCCGTCGGCGAGGTGGGCGAGGTAGGCCCGGTCGGTGCCGTAGGAGCCGTACTCGTTCTCGATCTGGACCATCAGGACGTTTCCGCCGCGGGTGGTCTGGTGCGCCGCCAGGATCGGGATCAGCGTGTCGTACCAGCGGTCGACGTGGGCCAGGAAGCGCGGGTCGCCGGTGCGCAGCGGCAGGCCGCGGCCCGCCGTGCCCGGTTCGGCCAGGAGCCACCAGGGCAGGCCGCCGTTCTCCCATTCGGCGCAGATGTAGGGGCTCGGGCGGACGATCGCGTGCAGTCCGGCGTCCGCGGCGGCCCGCAGGAAGGCCTCCAGGTCGGCGATGCCGGTGAAGTCGTACGTGCCGGGGCGGGGCTCGTGCAGGTTCCAGGGGACGTACGTCTCCACGGTGTTGAGCCCCATCGCCCGCAGCATCCGCAGGTGGCGCGGCCACTGCCCGGGCAGGCTGCGGAAGTAGTGCAGGGCGCCGGAGAGCAGGCGCAGGGGGCGCCCGTCGAGCGTGAACCCGGTCCGGGAGATCTGGAGCATGAGTGGTCCTTGAGGGGGTGGTTCGGGGGACGGTGTCGGCCGGGGCTCGGTCGTCCTGGGCGCGGTCATCCGGCGGTCCCCGCGACGACGGGCAGGAGCCGGCCGACGGCCTCGGTGATCGCCCCGCGGCCCGCGGCCAGGTACGCGCGGGGGTCGACGCCCCGCTCGTCCGCCGCCAGGTGGGACCGGACGGCGGTCGTCATGGCGATGCTCAGGGCGGTGCCGATGTTGACCTTGGCTATGCCGCCGTGGACGGCGCGGCGCAGCTCGTCGTCGGGGACTCCGGAGGAGCCGTGCAGGACGAGCGGGACGTCGAGGGCCGCGTGCAGGGCGGCGAGCAGGCCGTGGTCGAGCCTGGCGTCGCGGGAGGTCATCGCGTGGGAGCTGCCGACGGCGACGGCGAGGGCGTCCACGCCGGTCTCCTCGACGAAGCGCCGCGCCTCTGCGGGGTCGGTGCGGGCCCCCGGCGCGTGGGCGTCCAGCGGCCCCCGGCCGTCCTTGCCGCCGACCTCGCCGAGTTCGGCCTCCAGCCAGAGCCCGGCGCCGTGCGCCCAGACGGCGGCCTCGCGGGTGGCGGCGACGTTCTCCGCGTAGGGCAGGTGCGCGGCGTCGTACATCACCGAGCTGAACCCGCATTCGGCGGCCTGGCGGAGCAGGACGCCGGTCTTCACGTGGTCCAGGTGCAGCGCCACCGGGACGGTGCTCGGCTCGGCGCAGCGCACGGCGGCCGCGGCGAGCGGGGCCAGCCGCCCGCCGTGGAACCGCACCGCGTTCTCGCTCACCTGGAGGATCACCGCGGTGCCGGCGGTCTCGGCGGCGGAGACGACGGCCTCGACGTGCTCCAGGGTGATGACGTTGAAGGCGGCGACGGCGCCGTGCCGGGCCGCGGCCCGGGCGACGAGGCCGCCGGTGGCTGCCAGGGGCATGAACTCTCCTGTCGGGTGGGGCTGTTCAGTCGGAAGGGGCTGAGCCGGCGGGGGGCGTGGCCGGGGTGACCCGGACCAGCGGGAGGTGGCCGCGGTAGGCCTGCGGGTCGAACCGGCCGGCGTACGGGGCCTGGACGGCGGCGGCCGACAGGGCCACCGCGTGGGCCAGCGCCGCCGGCCACGGCGTGCGGTCGGCGAGGGCCGCGGCCAGCGCCGCGACCGCCGCGTCCCCCGCGCCGGTCGGGTTCCCCCGCACGACGGCCTCCGGGGGCAGCCGGGCCCGCCAGTCGCCGTCCGGGGTGACGGCGAGGAGCCCGTCGGGGCCGAGCGAGGCGACCACCGCCCGGGCGCCGGCGTCGACGAGGGCGTGTGCCGCGCGGAGCGGGTCGGCGATGCCGGTGGCGCGGCGCAGTTCGACCGCGTTCGGCTTGACGGCCGTGGGCCCGGCCGCCAGTGCCCCGGTGAGCGCGGCGCCGTCGGCGTCCAGGACGACCGGCACGCCCTGGTCGTGGGCGAGGCGGACCAGGTCCGCGTAGGCGTCGCCCGGCAGGCCCGGCGGCAGGCTCCCGGACAGCACCAGGGCCCGGGCGGTGGGGAGCAGACCGCGGACGGCGGCGCGCAGGGCCGTCCAGTCCTCGGCGGAGAGCTCCGGTCCGGGCTCGTTCAGCACGGTGGCGTCGACGGCGTCGACCACGGCGACGGTGCGCCGGGTCGACGTGCCTGCGGCGAGCGGGACGCCCAGGCAGGCGATGCCGGCCCGGTCGAGGTCGGCCCGCAGCACCGCGCCGGTGGACCCGCCGAGCGGCAGGACGGCCGTGGTGCGCCGGCCGAGGCCGTGCAGCACCCGGGCCACGTTCACGCCCTTGCCGCCGGCCTGTTCGTGGACGGAGGCCACCCGGTGGCTGGTGTGCGGGCGCAGCGCCGGCACGCCGTAGGTGATGTCCAGGGCGGGGTTCGGGGTCACGGTGACGATCACGGCGCCGGGCTCCCTTCCGGGGCCGCGCGGTCGGCCGCCGCGTCCAGGGCGCGCAGGCCGGCGCCCAGGCAACCGGCCCGGTCCCCGAGCGCGGCGGGCACCAGGCGCGGCGCGACCTGGATCCGGGCGCGCCCGGCCAGGGCGGCGGCCAGCGGGGCGAGCAGCAGGTCGCCGGACTCGGCGAGGCCCCCACCCAGCACGACCAGCGGCGGGTCCAGCACCAGGACGGCCGTCAGCAGGGCGTCGGCCAGGGCGTCGACCGCCTCCTGCCAGACGGCGCCGGCCGCCCCGTCCCCCTCCGCGGCCAGCCGCGCCACCTCCGGTGCGAGGGCCGGCCGGCCGGTGGCCTCGGTGTAGCGCCGCGCCACGGCGGCCGCCGAGGCGTAGGTCTCGGCGCAGCCCCGGGCCCCGCAGGCGCACGGTTCCCCGCCCGGGCGCACCACGAGGTGGCCGATCTCCCCGGCCCGGTGGTGCGCGCCGGGCATGGCGCGGCCGCCGGTCATGACGGCGGCGGCGATGCTCGTGCCGACCGGGACGAACAGGAAGCGCTCCTCGCCGCGCCCGGCTCCGAGCCGGGCCTCGGCCACGCCGCCGGCGCGCACGTCGTGGGTGACGGCCACGGGCAGGCCGGTGCGCTCGGCGACGAGCTCCCGGAACGGGACGTCCCGCCAGCCGATCGTGGCGGAGTAGACGCCCGTCCCCGTGGCCTCGTCGACGATGCCGGGAACGGCCAGGCCGACGGCGTCGACCTCCGCGCCCTGCCGCCCGGCCTCCCGCCGCACGTCCGCGACCAGGTCGACGACGGTGGCCACGACGGCCTCCGGGCCCCGTTCGCGCCCGGTGGCGCGCCACGCCTGGTGCCGGACGGCCGCCTCCCGGTCCAGCAGGGCGGCCTTGATACCGGTGCCGCCGACGTCCACGGCGACGACCAGGCGCTGCCCGGTCATGGGCTGACGCCGGTCGGGCACGGGCTGACGCCGGCCGGTCGTGGGCCGAGGTCGGTCGGTCGTGGTCCGAGGCTGGTCGGTCGTGAGCCGAGGCTGGTCGGTCGTGAGCCGAGGCTGGTCGGTCATGAGTCGGCGAGCACCACGGACCGGGTCAGGTTGCGCGGCTGGTCCGGGTCCAGGCCCTTCGCGGCGGCCAGCGCGGCGGCCAGCCGGTGGACGCGCACCAGTTCCGCGAGCGGGTCGAGCCGGCCCTCGATCCAGCGGGCGCCGGTGCCCCGGACCTGCTCGGCCAGGCCCACCGGTGCGGCGCCCAGCATCCAGGTGGCGGTGGACGGCGCGGCGATGCTGATCGGGCCGTGCCGGTACTCCATCGCCGGGTACGCCTCGCTCCAGGCGAGCGCGGCCTCGCGCAGTTTGAGGCCGGCCTCGTTCGCCAGCCCGACCGTCCAGCCGGTGCCGAGGAAGGTGAACTGGGTGCAGTCCACCAGGCCTTCGGGCAGCGGCTCCGCCAGGGCCGCCCGGCCGTCGGCCTCCACCGCCTCGGTGTGCAGGCCCAGGTGGGCCCGCAGCAGGGTGAGCGCCGTGGTGGCGAACCTGGTCTGCACCACGGACCGCTCGTCGGCGAAGTCCAGCACGGCGATGTCGTCGGCCGCGGTCATCACCGGGGTCCGCGGGTCGGCGGTGACGGCCGCGGTGCGGACCTTTCCGCGCACCCGCTCCAGCAGGGCCAGGACCTCGGTCGTGGTGCCGGAGCGGGTCAGCGCGATCACGCGGTCGTACGAGCGGACGCCCGGGAACTCGGAGGCGGCGAAGGCGTCCGTGACGCCCTGTCCGCTCGACTCCCGCATGGCGGCGTACGCCTGGCCCATGAACAGCGACGTCCCGCAGCCGATCACCGCGACCCGTTCACCGGCCTCCGGCAGCGCCGTGCACTCCGCCGCGGCGACTTCCGCCGCGCGGCGCCAGCAGTCCGGCTGGCTGGCGATCTCGGCCTCGACATGGGTCGCCATCGGCCACCTCCACTTGATTGTTGCTGATACCTGCTTCTTTCTGGCCAGATTCAAGCATCTTCAAGCACTCCATGGAACCCGTCTGTGCAATTTGTTGCTCAGAGGTGTTGACAGTTGCGCGCAAGAAGGCCGGATACTGCATGCCATCGCCGGGCTCGGCGGTCGCGCCCCCAACGACGACCGGCGGGCCCGAGCAGCACCGCCCACCCCCGCCCCGACGGTGCAGCACCGAAGGAGACCTCGTGTCCGCCCCACCCCGCAGAGCACTCGCCGCCGTCCTCGCCCCCGCGCTCCTGGCGCTGAGCGCGGGCCTCGCCCCGGCCGCGTCGGCCGCCCCCGAACCGTCAGCCGCCCCGGCCGGCGGCCCGTCAACCGCCCCGTACACCGTGAGCGTCGGCAAGCCGGTCGGCTACGCCCACCCCACCGACACCCCCGCCGTCCCGTACACCGACAAGGACGGCACCTTCTACTTCCAGCAGTCCGCCGCGCTCTACGGCGCGAACGACCCGCGGTACTGGGACTTCTTCACCGGCAAGGACTTCGACTCCGCCACCCGGTCCAGCGCGCTCAGCAACGCCGTCAACCCCGCCAACCCCCAGGACCGCAACAACGACACCACCTGGCGCTGCAACAACAGCCCCACCGGCCTGACCTCGACCTCCGCGCCCGCCGGGTCGGGCTACGCCCAGAAGAACTACTGCGACCTCTCCGGCATCTGGGTCGACCCGGACACCGGCGACTGGTACGGGCTGGTGCACAACGAGTTCACCCCGCAACCCTTCGGCGACGGCCTCCACTTCGACGCCATCGACTACGCCGTCTCCAGCGACCAGGGCCGGACGTGGACCATCAAGGACCACGCCATCACCTCGCCGTACAGCACCCAGCGGGGCGACACCGCGGCCTTCCCGAACCAGACCTTCGACTACGGTGACGGCGACCAACGCCTGTTCGTCGACACCGCCTCGGGCTACTTCTACGTCTACTACGGCTCGCGGATCGTCGACAAGGGCGGTAGCTGGAAGGCCTTCCACGAACACGTCGCCCGGGCCCCGATCGCCGCCAAGATGGCACCCGACTCGTGGCAGAAGTGGTACGACGGCGCGTGGTCGCAGCCCGGCACCGGCGGCCAGGAGAGCAACCTGGTGCCCGCCGACTCCGCCCACCCCACCGGCTACACCCCGGTCGCCGACGAGTACGACCCGGCGAACACCGGCACCGTGGCCCAGCAGGTCGCGGCCGGCACGATGCCCCCCACCTCACCGCTGTTCGTCATGGACATCACCTACAACGCCTACCTCGGGCTGTACATCGCCGAACCGCAGGCCGTCGACCAGAGCGGCTCCGCGCCCCAGCAGTACTACGCCACCGCCGACCTCGCCAGCCAGAAGTGGGTGCCGATCGGCGACACCGGCGGCTACCACACCGCGTCCTGGTACCGCTGGTTCCTCGACAGCGCGAACCGCACCAACACCACCATCGTCGGCAAGACCTTCCGCTCGTACTGCGCCTTCGGCTGCTCCAACGGCGCGTCCGGCGAGTACGTGGACGTGACGATCGACGGCACCGCGCCCGCCGCTCCCCCCGTCGACCCCGGCAAGACCTACCGGATCGGCAACGCCGACGGCCGGGTCCTCGCCCAGGTCGCCGGCGGCCCGGCCACCACCTCGCTGGCCGCCGGCACCGGCTCCGCCCTGGAGGCCTGGAGCTTCACCACCAACGGCGACGGCTCCTACCGGATCGCCAACGCCGCCACCGGCCGCCTGCTCGGCGTCGACTCCACCGCCACCGCCGGCCGCGCCTGGGGCGCCCGCCCCACCGCCACCGCCGCCGGCCCGGGCGGGCCCACCGTCGGCCAGCAGTGGTTCGTCATCCCCGGGAAGTCCGCCGACGGAACCGCCACCGGCGCGTTCAAGCTGGTCAACCGCTACAGCGGACTCGTCCTCGGCCTCTCCGCCACCAACAGCCGGTCCACCGAGACCACCCCCACCCGCAGTTGGGCCGACACCACCGGCAACCCCGTCGGCGGCACCCGCGGCCCCGGCGAGCAGACCCTCACCCTGACCGCCACCGGCACCGTGCCCAACCCCCCGCTGGACGGCACCCACACCCTGACCACCGCCGGCAAGGCCCTCGACGACCCCGGCCACTCCACCGCCCAGGGCACCCAACTGGTCACCTGGGCCCCCAACGGCGGCCCGAACCAGACCTGGGTGCTCACCCGGCAGGCGGACGGCGGCTACCAGATCGCCAACGGCGAGTCCCACCTGTGCATGGACGTCGACGGCGGCTCCACCTCCGCCGGCGCCAAGGTGATCCAGTGGGCCTGCACCGGCGGCGGCAACCAGCGCTGGCAGCTCACCCCCGCCGCCGGCGGCTACCGGATCACCTCCCAGAAGAGCGGCCTGCTCCTCACCACCGCGTCCACCGCCGACGGCGCCCGGACCACCCAGCAGCCCGACACCGGATCACCCCTCCAGGTCTGGGCGGTCAACTGACCAACCGGCAGTATCCAACCTCCCTTCCCCCTCGGTCAGTTGGCGAGAATCTGCCAGTGCGGAAGCGGGCCCGTTGACCTCCGGTCCGCCGGGCGTTTGGCTCTCCCCAGTCAGTTGCGCGGGCGGTGCCACCCACCAGGGTGGCGCCGCCCGCGCCGTCGTCACTCACCAAGGGGAGGACCCCACCTCATGACCACCACACACCCCCGGCGCGGGCTGCTGCGCGGCGGCTGCGCCCTGCTCGCCGCCGCACTGGCCGGCCTCGCCGCACCAGCCGCCGAAGCGCATCCGCGCACGGGCGGGATCATCCGGGTGAGCGTCGGCCTCGACGGCGCGCAGCCGGACGGCGCGTCCGCCGCCCTGGGGCTGAGCGCCGACGGCCGCTACGCCCTGTTCTCCTCGGACGCGACCAACCTGGTGCCCGGCGACACCAACGGCGCGACGGACGTCTTCGTCCGGGACCTGCACACCGGCCGCACCCAACGCGTCAGCGTCGGCGCGGACGGCGCCCAGCTCGACGCCCCCACCACCCAGGCATCGATCAGCGGCGACGGCCGCTTCGTCACGTTCAACACCAAGGCCACCAACGTGCTACCCGGCCACAAGGCCAACAGCGGCGGGGAGGTCTACCTCCGCGACCTCCGGGACGGCGTCACCGAGCTGATCACCGCCGGCGACCCGGCCGCCACCGGCCAGGACGGCCGCATCTCCCGTGACGCGGTGGCCAGTTGGGACGGCCGCTTCGTGGCCTTCTCCTCCTCCCGGACCGACCTCGCGCCGGTCGGCACGTTCAGCAAGGAGAACATCTACGTCACCGACCGCCGGGAGGGCACCACCCGCCTGGTCACCCTCGGGGTGAACGGCAAACCGGGCAACGGCGACTCCTACCTGCCCTCGATCAGCGCCGACGGCCGCGTCATCGGCTTCAAGTCCCGCGCGTACAACCTGCTCCCGGCTCCCGCCCAGACCCCCGCAGCCGCCGCAGCCCCTGGGGACCACGCGGACCACGGCGACTCCCCCGCGATCCTCGGGCACGCCTCCTACCCCTTCTACGTGTTCGACCAGCACACCGGGGTGATCAGCGGCGCGAGCACCGACCCCGCCGGCCAGCTCGCCAACACCGGCCTGGACGCCACCCTCAGCCCCGACGGGCAGTACGCCGTCTACACCCTCGACGCGCCCGGCGGGCCGATCCTCAACCGCCACCAGGAGCTCTACACCCGCGACCTGCGCACCGGCACCGTGGCCAGGGTGACGACCCCGCTGCCCGGCACCACCACGGTCGGCTCCGCCGGTCGCGGCACAATGTCCTACGACGACCGCTGGGTCTACTTCGTCTCCGACGCCGGCAACCTCGTCCCCGGCGTCGACGGCGGGCGGCAGAACGTGTTCCGCCGCGACCTCGCCACCGGAGCCGTCGAACTCGCCGGCGCGGCCGAGGACGGCACGGCGAGCACCGGCACCTCGGACAACCCGTACACCGACGCCTCCGGCAGCGCCGTGCTGTTCACCTCCGAGGACGGCACCCTGATCCCCGGCGACACCAACCACGCCTCGGACGTCTTCCTCCGCCGGCTCCTCGCGCACTGACGGCGGACGGGCTGTTACGGGTGCTGACCAGGCGGGTTCCGGAATCCGCCGGCGAAGGGCGGGACCACCGGTCATCCCGGCCACGAAAAGCATGATCCGGCGGGGAGGAACAATGGCAACACCCGTAACAGCGTTCGGGCGAAAACCGCGCCGCCCGGCGTCGCCAGCACACAATCACCACATACTTACCCCGAATTGTACGACCACTGTCAAGGCGCCAAGGTGCGCCAGGCCGCAGTGACTTCAGGACACTGTCGAGGATTTGGTTTTCAACATCCCTCGGGCGACGGATGCTTGTACGTACAGTCTCCGTTCTTTTGGCGCTGCCGTGCTATCCGCAGGCCAGTCCACGGAGTTTGCAGCAGGACGTGCTGCTCCCGGCGACGACTCGTGAGGTCGATCGTGACAATGAGAAAAGCCTCAGGAAGTCGATAGCCGTATCTGTCGAGACGGCACCCAATCCAACCGTCCAAGGAATAGTCCGAGACGGAACGAGGGTAAAAGTGAAGGCCCTTCTCTACCACTTCCACGGAATCGACGACTTCGATTTCTCGACCATCTCGCCCGAGGACCTCCCCGAGGTCCAGAAGGCTGCGGAATCCCGTGAGTACGGAATTCTGCCGACCGTCTACCTGCGCCGGGAGAATCTCCCCCGCCTGGTGGAGGTCCTCCAGGAGTACCACCGGCTCGAACAGGCGAACGCGGTTCCCAACATCGCCGGTTTCGCGATCGAGGGCCCGCTGCTCGGGCCGCAGGGCGGGATACCGCGGGCCGGACGGTGGTTCCCGTCGGCGAAGGAGTGGGACGTCATCGCGTCCCTCGGCCCGCTCGGCCTGCGCTACATCGTGATGGCGCCCGACGCCATGGCCCTGGACGAGCGCATCGACGCCGGCCCCACCTTCGCCGACCTGCTCACCAGCTTCTACGAGCAGGGGCTCCGGATCGCCGTGGGGCACTTCCACCGGGAGGCGCCCGAGCGCAGTGCCGTCCGACTGCGGGAAGTGCTCGAATTCCTGCACAGCCGCTACGACTCCTCCCCGTACCTGGTCCTGACCGACCATCTGTACAACGACACCCCGCGGAACTTCACGCATTCCTGGCGCACGCCGCAGGAACGGGTCGACCGCGAAGTCGAACTGCGGCGGGTGCTCGATCCCGACTGGGACAAGACCGACCTCCGGGAACTGCTCGGCCCTGTTCCGGCCGAAATGCTGCGCTCCGCACGCGAGTCCCTCCTGTACCCGTGCATCAACTTCGACGGGTACCACGTCGACCTCGAAATCTGCCGGCGCACCGTCGAATACCTGGGCGTGGACCGCCTCATCGCGCTGACCGACCACACCGAGGTCGCCACGATGGCCCAGGAACCACTGACCCGGAGTGACCACAATCCACTGTGGCTGCGTGACGACGGGGCCGTGGCGGCGGGTTCGAGCGGTTATGAGCAGCAGCGGCAGAACATTCTCTCCATCGGATTCGACGACACGGCGGTTCACCGCATGTTCGTCGACAACCCCGTGACGGCGGTCGGATACCGCATCAAGAAGGGCGCCGCGTAAGGGCCTGGAGGGGGCCGGAAATCGGAAAAGACATCGGGACAGGAACTCACGGCCACTCGGGCGTTGCGCCCCGGCCACTTCCTCGACCGTGTCGTGCGGACCGGGGACACGACCGCCGCCACCGCGGCGCTCCTGGTCGTGTCCCCGGCAGCCGACGGCCCGCGCATCCTCCAGGACGACGTCCGGCTGCGGCGTGGGGGGGGGGGCCCCCCCCCGCGGGGGGGCCCCGCCCGGGGGGGGGCCCGACCCCCCGCCCCACACGCGGGGCGCCCCCTGGGAGAGGTTGGTTGTGGGG